>NZ_JAXQGA010000003.1:0-264065 GCF_034438075.1 Acetobacterium sp. K1/6
GGTTCGTCGTTTTCTACTCATGTGTATAGTTTATCTTATTTTCTGGATTTTGTGTCCAACTATTTGTGGACATTATAGAAAGCGATAAAAAATCATCCCGATATTGAAAAACAAATAGAAATTGATAAGAAGGATGAGCGAAATATTGCAATTGCCAGACGCGCCAAAGCCAAAGCCTATGATATCATGATCCCTGTGTTTGGGGCGTTTTTACTGACAGTTGCTCTAATGGGGGTTGATTTGATCATTGTGTTATTATTGGTTAGTGCATATTTGTTTGTTGTTTTTTATGGGTTGTATTATCGAGTCAAATATGATCGGGAAATGTAGTTTTTTTCTTTCGAAGGATGGATTGACTTTAATTAATTCTTAAAATGGGATAGCAGAGAAAGATCAAATAAGGGCGCCCTATTGACTTGTCAGTCAACAGGGCGTATACTTTACTTAAATATTGACTCACTAGTCAAAGGAGGTTTTTATGTCAATTGAATCTTTTGAAAAAGTATCAGATGAAAAAAAAGCGGCCATCATCCAAAGCGGAATTGCGGAATTTTCGAACAAATCCTATATGGATGCCAGTACCGATGAAATAACAAAAAACGGTGGCATCTCCAAAGGGATCTTGTTTCATTATTTTGATAACAAGAAAAATTTTTATCTTTATTGCCTGGAAGTTGCGTTGAAACGTCTTCTTAGAGATATCCACAAACCAAATCAATCAGATTTTTATGGGATTATCTTTTCTTATGCCGATGAAAAATTTAAATTGTGCCAAGAATATCCCAATGAAATGCGGTTGGTCAATATGGCGGCCCGGGAAATGAGCACTAAAATACTTGAAGAAAAAAATGCACTGATGATACGCTATATGATCAGTACGCGAAAGAAATCACAGGAGATTATGGCGAAAGCCATCGCTGCTATTACATTAAAAGATATTGATGGCGAAAAATTAAAAGACGCTATAACTTTATATCTGGGGGCGATTATTAACAAATATCTGGAGCGGTATAAAGAGACCCCAGAGTTATTTTTCGAGCGTTCAGCAGAGATTAAAGCCGAAATAAAAGAGTACCTTGATTTTATGTTAAATGGAGTAGTGAAGGAAGGCGAATCGTCATGAAAAAAATTAGTTTAATCAAGTCAATTTGGCTTTGTTCCCGATATCCGAAAAAAAGTGATTTAGACAAGGCCAGAATTAGAGCAGAACGGCTTAATCGTCTGGTTGATTATGCAGAACAAAACAGCCCTTATTATCAAGCGCACTATCAAAATATTGGAGAGAATTTTAAGCTAAGTGATTTACCACCAACGAATAAGGTCGATCTGATGGCGCATTTTGATGAGTGGATAACGACAAAGGATGTTACCTTAAATGAAGTAGAAATTTTCCTGAAAGATTTGGACAATATCGGACGAAAAATCAAGGGAAAATATCTGGTGTTTACCACCAGCGGCTCTACGGGAAACCCCTTGGTCGCTCTATATGATCAATCCACCAATAATGTTATGACCGGAATAAACATGATGCGAAGTTTTGCCAGAAAAGCAGATTTTATGGCCTTTATAAAAGGCGGCGGAAAAGCCATGGGAGTGTTTGCTACCGGTGGTTTTTACTTGGGAAATAGTTCGGTCCGGGCGCGCTTATTATCGATGCCCTGGAAAAAAAGACAGTTTGGCGTAACCAGTGCCTTATATCCGATTGCTCGGATCGTCGCTGAGTTGAATGCTTTTAAACCGACGATGTTGGGGGGCTATCCGACCATTCTGGAACTGCTGATTGATGAACGGAAAAAGGGGCGGCTACAGATTCAGCCAATTTTAATCATGACCGGTGGCGAATACCTGAGTCCGCAGCTGCGAAGTTCCTTGGAAGAGGCTTTTGGATGTACCGTTCAAACCTCTTATTCTTGTACTGAAGGCGGAACCATTGCGTGTGAATGTCCGGAAAAACATTTTCATATTAATGATGATTGGATCATTGTGGAGCCGGTTAACCATCAGAATGAACCGGTGGCGGATGGGGTACAGTCAGATAAAATCCTGATCACCAACCTATCTAATTATACCCAGCCTTTTATTCGATACGAGGTTACTGACCGGGTGATTATGCATCATGAACCCTGCTCTTGCAACAATCCGTCACCTTGGCTGACCCTTGAGGGACGTACCGACGACATCCTGACTTTTCACGAAGATGGCAAGATGATTAAAATTTCGCCACTGGCTATTTATGCAACGCTGAAAGAAATCCATGGGATCATTCGGTTTCAACTGATTGCTGAAGGAGAGAATAAGCTTGAATTGAGAATCACACCCGGGATCGGCGACGATCCACAGCGCTTATTTGAAGAAGCGCAGAAGAAACTATCGGCTTTTCTGGCCAGTCATGGAGTGACGACTGCCCATCTCTCTTTTTCTGATTTGACACCGGTGCAGCATCCGCAAAGTGGAAAGTTTAAGCATATTATTAATAAAACTGAGTGATTTTGGAGACTCAATCCTTGCAAAATTAGCGGACGCAGATATCCAGATCAAAATAAAGATCCTATAGAGAGTTTAAATCAATTAGCTTCATAGATCAAGAAAGGTCAGAATTGATTTGTTATTTTCACTTGACACTGAGATACATTACGGTGAAAATGATTGTATCTTATTGCATGATCGGGTAGTTGTTTAAAAAATAAACAAGCTTAGTTTTTGTCATAATGGGATCCTTTGTTTGACTAATACCATGATGTTGGGTGAGTTTTAAATTGAAACATGGCGCCATCATAATCCAAAGTCAAAATCTTGCACTTAATTAATGCATAACAACGTTAAGAAAGTTGGGAGTTTTTTAAAATGAAAAAAATGAAACCGGAAACAGAAATGAAAGAAAAAATATACAATGCTGCAAAAGTGCTTTTTTATGAAAACGGTTATATCAAGACGACTTATAAGCAGTTAGGGGAAGCGGTCAATGGGAATGGTGCGTTGGTGGCTTATTACTATGGATCAAAAGGAAAACTGGCTACCTTGGTTTACAACGAGTATATGAATCAAATAAAGAACATGGTCAGAGAACAATTTAATATAAATAATATCAGTTACGATGTTCTTCTTGCAACTGCCATTGAAATTCGGGTTCATGGGAGTCTGATGAGTACTAATCGGAATCTGAATCTTTTTTATTGGGAGATTATGAATGAAAACATTCAGATAAAAGAAGAGGCTGTTAATGAAGAGTATTTTCAGGAGTTAGTTAAAATCTGCAAATTGGATTTGCCGATTTACAAATTAAAGCTGCTTAATTATGGAGAGTTCGGATTTCGTCAGGCTACGTGTCTGGCTCATCAAATGGGAAAAGTCGATTGTTCCTATAAAGAGTTTACAGATGCTGCGATTGAAACATTACTGTTGTTGTTAAGACAGGTTGATCGGATTGATGAAATTTTAGCTGTTTCGGAAGAATTTGAAAAAAACATGCCAGAATTAGCGATTAAAAAAAACTTTGTAATTGACTTTAAATAACATGATTTATTCTGATCAAGGGTTACCGTTTGTAAAAGCTTAATATTACGGAAAAACTAATTTCAATTAGCGGCTATAATTTTTATACAATGCTTATTTATAGCCATTAAAAAGCTTAATAATTTCTTGATATTAATTGTGATTAATATTACTCTTGCGTTTTTTTTAATTTTCATGGTATACTTACTTTCGTAAAATAAATTAAATAACGAAAGGGTATAAACTATGAATAATTATCCCCATGTTTTTGAGTCCATTCGCATCCGTGGTGTTGATTTTAAAAATCGCATCGAGATGGCACCGCCATCACCAAACCGTGCTGACCGGGATGGCCGGGTTTCCCGGGAATTTATTGACTGGTTCAAACCCATCGCTGAGGGTGGAACGGCCATGATCCATGTTGGCAATTCGGTGATTGATCGGGCCGAATCCAGCGATGAAGAACGTCAGTTAGATTTAGGTACCGACGGATGTATTCTTCCGCTTTCTCAATTTGCCGAAATGTGTGAAAGTTTTGGGTGTCAGGCTTCGCTTGAAATCAATCATTGTGGCATGGATTCTGATCCTTTCAGAATTGGACATCCGGCTATTTCAGCTTCTTCCATCATCACTCCGGCAGAAATGGGACGTGCTAAGGCCGGTGGGCGGGAGCCTATTCCTACCATTGAAATGAGCCATGAAAAAATCAAAGAAACCGTTGATAAATATGCGATGGCCGCTTACCGTTGTCAGAAAGCCGGTATGAAAGTCTGTATGATTCACGGTGGACACGGGAATCTGATCTCTCAGTTTGCCAGCAAACTCTTTAATAAACGCACCGATGAATATGGTGGTTCCCTGGAAAACCGGGCCCGGTTCTGTGTCGAAGTGCTGGATGCTGTGCGACAGAAAGTGGGGGAAAATTTTGTCATTGAATTTCGGATTTCAGCAGATGAAATTCATCCTGACGGTATGCATTTTGAAGAGACCCTTGAGTTTATTGAATTGATTAAAGATAAAATTGATATTCTTCATGTTTCCGCGGGAATTCACGGCGATTTTGCGTACATGCGTTATTGGTGGCAAAACTCCATGATGGACCGGATGTATAATGTTCATTTTGCTGCGGATATCAAAAAACGCTTCCCAGATTTACTGATTGCTACCGTTGGTTCGATTATGAATATCAAAGATGCGGAAGCGATTATTGCCTCTGGAAAAGCAGACTTTGTCGCGATGTGTCGTCCGCTAATTGCTGATCCGGCGATGCCACGAAAATATGCCCTTGGTCAGGAAGAAGACCATCGACCATGTATACGTTGTCAGTATTGCGGTAAGAGATTGATTATGCCCCGAGTAATCGGCTGTGCGGTTAACCCACTCTGTGCTAATATTGATGAATTTCCCTATGGTAAAATTCCTAAAGCTGAGATAAAAAGGAAGGTTGGCGTAGTTGGTGGCGGTCCAGCCGGCATTCAGGCTTTATTGACTCTTTGTGAACGGGGGCACGAGGTTGTTCTTTACGAAAAAGAAGATCAACTGGGCGGGAATGTTATTACTGCGGCTTCGCCCAAATTTAAGATTGACATGCAGGATTATCGGGATTATCTGGTTCGTCAAGCTGAAAAATCATTGGGAACGATTCATTTGAATACTGAAGTAACGGCAGAAATGCTGGATGCTGAGCAATTTGATGCCCTGATTTTGGCAGTAGGAGCCGATCCTCTGATTCCAAATCTTCCCGGGGTCGATTTACCGCATGTTCATTGGGCACCTGATGGTGAAATGGGATGTGTTACTGTGGGAGAACAGATCGTGATCATTGGTGGTGGTGCGATTGGAATTGAATCGGCCATTGAACTGACTGAAAAAGGAAAGCAGGTAACGGTACTTGAAATGGCGCCAGATCTGTCTAACCTCTTTATGACCGCCAGTGGTACGATGCAGGATCTATTGGAAAAGATAGAAACGCTAAAGATTCCAGTAATCACCAGCGCAAAACTCAAGTCCATTGATGAGCAGACTGTTTACTACGACGATTTAACCACCGGAGCTGAGCATACCCTGCCTGCGGACACGGTGTTACTGGCGGTTGGAATGGTTCCAAGACATCAGTTGGTTGATGAACTGCGTCAGAGTGCGCCGCCAACTGAAGTTTTTGTGGTTGGAGATGCGATTGAAGTTGGTAATATTGCCGAAGCTGTAAATAGTGCGTTTAAAATAGCGGTTCATCTATAAATTGGCGCTGTCTGTTCGAGAGCGTAAAAAACCTGAATCGCTTAGATACAGATGCGGTGTAAAAAACAAGTTTTTATAGGCATAGTCCAGATCGTAGTGATAGGCAAAATTAAGTTTGAGGTTTTCGGTTTTTGGGAGATGCTCAATGAGAGGCACTGTGTTATCTTGTAGGAGGAACAATAATGAGTAAATTTATGGAAGTGGCAGCAAATCGGGATTATTCAAAGTCATGGCAGGCACCAGGGAGTTTCCCCTGGATTTTTCAACAGCCTAAACCACCCATTGAGAAACGGGTGATCGGTGTCAGGGAGAATTATATTCGCTGTGCCAAAGGTGAGCAGCCCTATTGGATGCCAGCTTATTTTTATGAATCCAATATTGTCTGGCCGGACGCGATGGAAGAGCACCCGGTGCCTGAGGTCGATGGCTATGATTGGTGGGGTGTCAATTGGATAATGGTTGATTCAGCTGGTGGAATGATTACCAAGCCAGATACCCGAGCCATTTCAGATTTTTCGCGTTGGAAGGAAGAACTGAACTGGCCGGATTTATCCCTGGTGGATTTTAGAACCGATGGGCAGAAGATCCAGAAAATGTTGGACCCGGAACGGCCCCATGTCTATGAATGTGTGGAAGGCATTTTTGAGCGGCTCCACGAAATGCTTCCCTTTGAAGAAAGCCTGATGGCATTTTATGAAGAACCGGAGTTACTGGAAGAATTTTTTCAGAAAATGGCGGATTACAAGATTGAATCGACACAAAAGATCATTGATTATTATGGTAGAATCGATGGGGTTCTTTATCATGATGACTGGGGTACCCAGCGATCCGGTTTTTTTTCCAATGAGATGTTTCGGGAACAGATCATGCCAGCCACCAAACGATTTATGGACTATCTAAAGAAAAAGGTTGCCTTTATTGAACTCCATTCCTGCGGCAAGAATATTCAATATGTGCCGATGATGCTGGAAATGGGAATAGATATGTGGACTCCCCAGCTATTTATTAATGAACCGGATTATCTTCATTCCACCTATGGAAAAGTAATGACTTTTACCTTTCCGCTGATGATTGAGCCTCAATGGAAAGAAGATGAAATACGCAGAGCGGTTCGGGAATTTGTCGATCATTTTGGTGAAAATGGTCGGGTTATGTGCTGGATCATGACCGAAAATTTTAATCAGGATCAGGAAGACATTGCCAGAGATGAGCTGTATCGTTATTCGCTAACCTATTACAATCAGCGCTTTGGTCGAAATTAATAGCGAAAAAATAACTTTAAAACCTGACTTGACAGGCTAGCGTTCATTAGCTATAATAAAGCTAATGAACGCTAGCTTTAATTTTTGACAGGAAGTTTAAGGAGAAGTGATGACAAAACGCAATACCAGAGAAATAATATTAGAGGAAGCACTGAATCTGTTTTCGGTAAAAGGCTATCAAAGTGTGACGGTTAAAGAAATCGCCCAGGCAGTGGGAATTAAAGACAGCTCACTGTATAAGCATTTTGCCAGTAAGCAGGCCATTTATGACACCTTGCTTACGTGGATGAATGAAAAATTTGAAGAAACCGTAACCTTTTACCGGTTGCCTCAGGGTGAGTTAGAAAGTGTCGCCAGGGAATATGGCCGCAATGATCTGGTCTGGCTTAAAAAAGCCTGTGAGGCTGTTTTTCTTTTTTTTCTTAAAGATCCACAGGCATCAAAGTTTCGTAAAATGTTAACCATCGAGCAGTATAAAAACAGTGATGCAGCTAAGACATTATGCAGTTGGTTTTTTAATGACGCCATCCAGTTTCAAACTGATTTATTTACTGAGATGATCAGGCAGGGAACCTTTAAAGAAGGTCCGCCCCAGATTATGGCGTTGCAGTTTTATTCACCATTTTACACGCTTTTATGCCAATACGATAGTATGCCGGAAAAAGAAGACGAAGCAATGGCTCTGCTGATAGCACACATCGAACAATTTGCATCAATTTATCAAATAAGAAATGAGGAAAGCTGATGAATTTAAATAGTATGATGGACCAGGGAATCACCCAAATCATGAAAACCGCCGGTCGATTCTATCTGGGGAATAACAAAGGCCGCGCATTTTTGATGAGCGTTCTACCGGAGATGGCAAAAAGCACGGCCAGAAGAAAAAAACAGGAAAAAGAAGGCTTGCATGTGCCGCCATTTCTGATCGCCAGTATCGCTTCCCAATGTAATCTGCACTGTGCCGGATGTTATGCCAGGGCTGGCGGAGGCTGTGGTACAACGACTGGCAAAGCGGAGATGAAGGCCGGTCAATGGGGAAATATTTTTGACCAGGCGGGGCGCCTTGGGGTCGCTTTTATTCTGCTGGCTGGTGGAGAACCTTTTTTACGCCGGGATATTCTTACGCTGGCCGGGGAGTATCCAAACATCATCTTTCCGATCTTTACCAATGGTACCATGTTGGATCAGGAGACCATTGCATTTCTTGATCAACATCGCAATCTGATCCCCATTTTCAGTATCGAAGGCAATGCCGAAGAAACCGATTCCCGCCGCGGGGTGGGTACCTATGAGCAGATTGAAGCGGCCATGGCAGCCTTGAAAAAGCGCAAAATCCTGTTTGGGGCATCGATTACGGTGACTAAAGAAAACATGGGGCTGGTAACCAGAAAGAATTTTCTTGAAGCTTTGGAGGACAAAGGCTGCGGCGTCAGCCTGTATATTGAATATGTCCCGGCAGAAGAGGGAACCGAATATCTGGAATTGGGAGAAGCAGAGATTAAGCAATTACAGGAAATTTGTATACAATTGAAAAAAAACTTTAGTAAGATGGTGATTCTATCATTCCCCGGCGACGAGGAGGAAATGGGCGGATGTCTGGCTTCGGGACGGGGATTTTTTCATATTAATCCCTATGGTGATGCCGAGCCCTGCCCCTTTTCACCCTATGCCATTCAAAACCTGACCAGTGATTCGGTGGAAGCTGTGCTTCGCTCCCAGTATTTTTTCGATCTCCGGGAGATTGCTAAAAGTGCCGGAAACCATGGCGGATGTACCTTGTTTGAGGTGAAAGATCAGGTTGAAGAATTGTTGGCATAAATCGTAAAGCGTTTATTAAAGTCTTCAAATAAGAACAGGTTAATGTGTTTAAAATAAACACATTAACCTGTTCTGGTCTCCGGCCGGAAGCGTCAATTAAAAAAAGCTACCGAATCAGGGTCAGATTAATGATTGTTCTGGTACAGCCCATAGGTTCGGTTTACACCAATGGTAAAAATAATCCCATTCCCGGGTTTGCTCATTTCAGTAGCGTCCTGAATAGCGTTGACGACTGTTTCTGTTTTCGCAGTTTCCAGGATTAGCATTACTACTTCTTTTTCCGGTTCAATATCCATGGCAAAGAGTTTTGAATACTCATGAATTCCCGAGCCTCGGGCATTCATGATGGTTCCACCCTTAGCACCGGCTGCTTCTGCTGCACCGACAACCGTTTCAGCATTGCCGCGATCGACAATCACAAATATCGCTTCATACATTGTTTTATTGACTCCTTTTTCTTCATGCGTTTTATCATAGAAACAATTTCGAACGCCTAAAAAATTATTAAGCGCCGCCGTAAAGGCAATGCCATGATTGGCTTTGGCGAATTTAAATTTCTGGCTAATCGCCTCAGCGGCTGATTCGATTTTTTCAGTTTGGGCGATCATTAGAACCACTTCCACCCGTTCATCACAGATATCAAAAAAATCGTTGAGCAAACAGTGCTGGGTGCCTTTTCCCAGAAAAATGGTTCCCCCAGAAATTCCATATTTTTTTCCCAAATGCAAAACCTTGGAACCAACGCCGAAATTGACAATGACAGCCAGCATTTCATAGCTTTTTTTTAGTGTGTTTTCAAGTGTGTTCATCTTCGAAAATGCCTCCTTTTACCGTTTTTATTTTGAAGATCAGGCCTAGAATCTCCAAAGCAATGATTGGCATCAGGGCCACCATGGCAATTAGTCCAAAACCGTCTATCAGTACATTCGCTCCTTCGATGGATGCGGCGGCACCTTGGGCAAAAGCAAGAATAAAGGTAGCCGTCATGGGGCCGGATGATACCCCGCCAGAGTCAAAAGACATCCCCACAAAAAGCTTCGGTACCAGATAGCTTAGAACAATGGCAAGAAGATAACCCGGCAACAGATAGTGCCAGAGTTTGATTTCCGGAATGACGATGCGCAACATCGACAAGCCTACAGCGAGAGATACCCCCAGGGATAAGGCAACCAGTACGACCCGTCGTTTTAGGTAGCCGCTGGTGACATCTTCAATTTGCTTGGTAAGGACATAAACCGCCGGTTCAGCCAGAATCACCACCAGTCCAAGCAGACCGCCAATGCCAACCAGGATGGCTTTATTATCAAAGTTAGCAATGGTATAACCGACCAGGGTTCCCACTTCCATAAACCCGGCGTTAACGCCAGTTAAAAAAAGAACCAGACCAATTAGGGTATAAATCAGGCCTTTGATGATTCGTTTAAGGGGCTTCTTTTTTAGTTTAAAGGCGAGCATCTGAAAAACAACAAAGACAATGACAATCGGCAAAAGGGCCAGGGCGACTTCGTAAAGCATGGTCGGCAGCTTTTGGATAAATGGCAGGAAAACAGCGGTTGAATCGGACAATTCACTGTCAAGGCTGCCGCCTATTTCTTTGGTCCCCTTTAACACACTCATCAGCATCACCGCAAGAATGGCACCGGTGGAGGCAATGCCAACCAGACCAAAGCTGTCATCCTCGGAGGCGCGTCCCCTTTTTAATGAAGAGATCCCCATCGATAGAGCCAGAATAAAGGGAACGGTCATCGCCCCAGTGGTGGCTCCAGAGGCGTCAAATGAAATGGCCAGAAATGCTTCGTTGGTAAAAAGAGAAACGATTAGAATCAGCCCATATAGGATGGTCAACAGAATACTTAAAGATTTGTTATAAATAATTCTTAAAAAACCAACGGTTAACAGTAAGGCGATTCCAACGGACACATAGATAATGATTTCAGTTTTAGTAATAACATTGGCAGAAACAAGGGCTACCTGACCAGCTAGAATATGGAGGTCGGGTTCGGCAACGGAGATAAAAAAACCAAGCAGTAAGCCTGAAACAATGACAATCCAGACCTTATTGCTTTTGGTAATATGCGTTCCCATCAAATTTCCAATTGGTGCAATACCCAGATCCACGCCGAAGAGAAAAATCGTCAGACCAACGACAATAAAGAGTGCACCCAGCAGAAAGCGCAACATAATCGGGACTTCAATGGAAACGAGAGTAAAACTTAGAATAACGACAATTAGCGTAATCGGCAAGACTGAAACCAGAACCTCTCTGAATTTCTCGAAAAGAATGCTAATAATAACCAACTCCTTTCTAAACTTTTATTGTGGTGGAGGAAATTACGAGAATCAACAAGCAGAACGATCTTACCGGGCAACTAGTGGATTTTAAAAATTTATGAGGTAACGAATAATTATGGCATCATTATACCAAAGAAGACAAATAAGGACAACCGTAGTCCTAAATTTGGCTAATGGCGTATTTTAGTTTAATTAAGACAATGATAAAAAAACAGAGACAACCTTGATTGAAGAGGTGTCTCTGTTTTAGGGAGGAATATTTTGCCGGTTTTTCTAAAATCGCTAGAAATAGTGTAATAGAGGTCGGCTTATTGATGCGAGATAGATTATTCTAACTTAAAATAGTTGATACGTCTTTAGCAACTTTTCAAGGTCAGTTCCCTGAATTCGTCTGAATACTTCAAACAAAGCCAGTTTCTCCTGATCACCCAGATCGAGATCAGTTATTTTCTTGCCATCACGAAGCTTGACGGTTGAGGTCAGGAGATCGCGGATATCGTAAGTACTTCCCCATACTTCCGGTACGCCGCGATCAATATCAAGAAGTGTGTAGACGGCTTCCATGGCGGTGCGGATTGAGTATTCCGTCGTGAAAATGGTGTCGCGTCTTGTTTCTGCAAACTGACCCAAGAAGGCAAAGTTCACTGCATTTTCAGGAACGACTAAAGGCCGGTCTCCAGCTTCACGAGGCATGAAAAAGGCGGTGATATAAGGCATCATGCAAGGGATGGTGTTAGCACTATTTTGAGCAAGTGAAGGAATTTCGCTTTCCGGCACACCAAGATGATACAGCCATTCCATACATATCTCGATGCCGGTACATTCGCGCATGGTCTTTTTTACATAGTTGCCGGGTTTATCACTGAACAGGCCATAAATCCAACCGACGAGTTGACCTTCCGGCTGGGAGCGAAACTGCGGTTGACGATTGAAGGTCCAGCTCAACAACCAGTTAGAATCCCTGGCGGTTACAATACCTCCGGTAACCGTTTTCCCGGAGAAAGGATCGCGCTGACAGATTTTTTGAATATAAGGTGGAATTTTATCGTCAAGAGTGGTGACGGTGGCACTCATCCAGTTGGTTTGTTCGGGATCATAGCAAAATTTATCGGGATTTCCGAAGGATGGATCTTGAACAGCGATTTTGCGCCACATATCCCATCCACCACCCTCGTTGATTTCTTTATTGTAAGGGGCGGGTTCATTTTGGCTGCCCAGCGTCGAATTTTCCACACAGCCGCCATTGGTAATGAAAATGAGATCATTCTCGGTCAGATCAATGCATGAGTTTTTTCCATCCTGAAAAACAACAATTTGTGTGGCCTTTTTTTGGTTCATGTTAATATCAAATTCGACATTGACAACTTTGGTATTGTAATGAAATTGGACACCAAAAGACTCTAAGTAGTTGATCATTGGCAGAATCATCGATTCGTACTGATTGTATTTGGTAAAGCGCAGAGCGGTGAAGTCGGGAAGACCGCCGATATGGTGAACAAATCGTTTAATATAAAGTTTCATCTCTAATGCCGAATGCCAGTTTTCAAAGGCAAACATGGTTCGCCAGTATAGCCAAAAGTTGGAGTCAAGGACTTCATTACTGAAACATTCGTCGATACGCTTATTGTAGAGCTGTTCATCTGGGGTGAAGAAAAGATGCATAATTTCCATCGCACCTTGATCCGAAAGACCGAATTTTTTATCGGTGTGGGCATCTTCGCCACAATTGACAGTCGCTCGCATCAGTGAAAAATTTGGATCGGCTTTGTTGAGCCAATAATACTCATCAAGAACACTGATACCTGCGGTTTCGATTGAGGGAATTGATCGAAACAGATCCCACATACATTCAAAGTGGTTATCCATTTCACGTCCCCCCCGCATCACATAACCAAGACCTTCATAGAGAAATCCATCACAGGCTCCGCCTGGAATCGGATCTTTTTCGAGAATGTGGATATGTTTACCTTGCATTTGACCGTCACGAATCAGGAAACAGGCCGATGCCAGAGCACCAAGTCCAGAACCGACAATGTAGGCTGATTTTTGGTCAACGCCGTCCGGTTTTAATGGGTGTGCAAAAGCTTCATAATTTCCGCTGGAATAATACATAGTAATAACCTCCGTTTATTGTTCAAATTTGTTTATGGGTTCATTGTAGTAAAGATCGTCATAATTTGATATAAACAAAAAGAGTGATTTGATAAAACTCTGATCAAAGCACTCTTTTTGTAATAGGTTGTTCATAGTATAGACCTGGGCGGTCGATCGGTGCGGAATTGGTTAAGGGCGGTGGCAACTTGTCCTTGTAGTAGTGTAGCAAGGCGATCGATTAGGATTTTAGGATCTTCCTGCATGGCACCACGGATCCATTCAAGCATTAAGCCGACAAAGGCGTACTTATAAAAATCGGCGATGAATTTTTTATCCGCTTCACGGATGGTTATACCGATCGCTTGTTCTTCAACAACATCAATCATCAGTTTGTAGGTTAATTTATAAAGATATATTTCAACTTGCTCACGACTGACGGAATGATAGACATTCATAATAAAGGGCTTGTTGTCGAGCACGACTTCAAAGATTTGTAAAAATCCCTGTTGCCAGGTATCGTAGGTTTTTTTACCATTGAGAGCCTTTGAAGCATCTTCGACACAGGACCATTCCACGAGGTCATAGATATCTTTAAAATGATAGTAAAAGGTCATTCGGCTAATTCCACAGTCCGAGGCAATATCATTAATTGTAATTTTATCCAAGGGCTTTTTTAAAAGCAGATTTTTTAACGAAATTTCCAGCGCTTTTTTGGTGGTTTGTGACATTTTTACCTCCCCCAAATGTATTGATTGATCTTTTATTGAAGTATATCATATTTTTTGCGGGCGAATGCTTAACAAATCTTTAACATCATCAGGATATGATATCATGTAGTTGAATTTAGCAAAGCTATCAATGAACATTCAGTGAAGAAATTACACGCTCAATAGGATTGCTTCGATGACCATTGCAGCACTAACATTTTTAAAAGACTGCCAGTATTTAAAAGAGTGGATTACATTAAAATATGACAAGCATAAATCAATCAAAGCGGCCATCGGGATGACTTGTCAAGTGGATCAGATTATGATAGTATGAATAACTCGTACCACGAGAAAAACCAATTATGAATGGAGAACAATACATGGAACAATTGCCGAATTGCCCTAAATGTAATTCAGAATATACCTATGAAGATCGAGAACTGTTGATCTGTCCAGAGTGTGCTCATGAGTGGACAATAGATGCAACAGACGAAAACAGTGACGATGAAAAGAGTATCAAAGATTCAAACGGAAACGTCTTAAGTAGTGGTGATACGATTATCTTAATCAAAGACCTTAAAGTAAAAGGCAGTTCCCAGGATCTCAAAAAAGGCACCAAGGTAAAAAATATCCGTCTGGTTGACAGCGATCATAACATCGATTGTAAAATTGACGGTTTTGGAGCCATGTCGCTAAAATCAGAGTTTGTTAAAAAGGCATAATCATTAGCACTAAAATGGTACAGACTCGCCTAGGAAAAAACTAAAAAAGCAAAGTGAAACAAACAAAAGCCCACTGATTTTTACTGGCAGAAAATCAGTGGGCTATTTTTTTGAATTGACGAAATCAAATATTTAAATCTTCGTAAGGTAGTTATAGGCCGATTTAAAAAAATAAAAGATTTTAACTTGGACTAAAGATCAGATAGTAGTATAGTAATAGTAGACAAATAATTCAATACAAATTAATTAGACTAAACAGTTTATCGCAAATTGTTTAAATTTATAATTAGGGAGAAAAAAGATGTTGTATCGAAAATTCGGAAAAACAAATGAAGAGGTTTCAGTTTTAGGGTTTGGTTGTATGCGGTTGCCGGTTATCGACGGGGTTCAATCCAATATCGATGATGAAAAAGCCATCAAGATGTTAAGGTATGCCATTGATCATGGTGTGAACTATATCGATACGGCCTATCCTTATCATGGCACTGGTTTTGACAAAGGTGGAGAGAGCGAGCTTTTTGTGGCCCGGGCCTTAAAAGATGGTTATCGTGAACGGGTTAACATCGCGACCAAGCTGCCGTCATGGTTAATTCAGTCACGAGCCGATATGGACCGATTATTGGATGAACAGTTAAAACGGCTGGAAACGGATACAATCGATTTTTACCTGCTGCATGGACTCAACAGAGGTTTTTGGCAAAACCTGAAAAATCTGGGAGCCCTTGAATTTCTTGATCAGGCGATCAAAGACGGAAAAATCAAATACGCCGGTTTTTCGTTTCATGATGATGTTGATTTATTTGTCGAAATTGTCGATGCTTATGATTGGTCTTTTTGTCAAATCCAATATAATTATCTGGACGAAAACTATCAGGCCGGTAAGAAAGGCCTGGAATATGCGGCCAGCAAAGGAATGGGAATCACCATTATGGAACCAGTCAGAGGCGGCGCTCTGGTTGATAAATTACCCCAGGAAGTTTTAGCCGCCTGGAACGAAGCGCCAATCAAAAGAACTCCGGCTCAATGGGCGCTGCGGTGGGTCATGAATCATCCTGAAGTTTCCGTGGTCCTCAGTGGTATGACGACGATGGAGCAGGTGATCGATAATATCAATACTGCCAATGCAGGTGCAGCCAATTCACTAACCAATCAAGAACTGGCGTTAGTGGATTTTGCCAAGAAAACAATAACAGAAAAAATGAAGGTCAACTGTACAAATTGCCGGTATTGTATGCCATGTCCATCCGGAGTTGATATTCCGGGACATTTTTCGCTTTATAACAATGCCTATCTCTTTGATACCCTTGAAAAAGCTAAATCTCTCTATAGCACAATGTTTCCTCAAGATGCCAAAGCCTCTCATTGCGTTGAGTGTGGAAAGTGTGAAGAACATTGTCCTCAGAATATTGCCATTATCGAGGAATTAAAAAATGTCAGAGCAGCCTTAGAATAAAGTGGATGCCTTTAAAATAAATTTCAAAAGGGATTGACAAGAACAGAAACTCTTGCTAATATGTTAGCAAAAGCTAACACAAAACTAACATAGAGTAAAGAGAGAACCGATGAGTTGATTAGATCGATGTTCGCTGATATCAAAATTGGAGGTAAGCATGACCCTGAATTGGAAAAAAACCCTTAAACAGATCACCAATAATGTCTGTTAAATTGGAAATGATTTAGCAAAAATTATTCAGATCAGGAGAATTTATGATGAAAAAAGTATCAATTGTTTATTGGAGTGGAACCGGAAATACTCAGGAAATGGCCGAAGCAGTTGCCGCTGGAGCAGAGGCTGGTGGTGCTGAAGTAAAGGTACTTAGTGTGGATAAGGCCAATATTGAAGAACTGTTAAGCAGTGATGCCATTGCTTTGGGTTGCCCTTCCATGGGTGCCGAAGAACTGGAAGATCAGGAAATGGAGCCTTTCGTCGCTGAACTTGAAAAAGAAAGTCTAACCGGAAAACCTTTGGCCTTATTTGGATCCTACGATTGGGGCGATGGCCAATGGATGGATGAATGGGAAGAAAGAATGAAGAAAACTGGGGTCAATCTAGTCGATGATGGCTTAAAAATCAATGATGCCCCCGACGATGCTGGCTTGGAAGCCTGCAGAGATTTAGGCAAACGACTGGCTTCATAGCAGTATCTAAGTAAAAAAGCACGGCAATCACGAAATAAAACCATGGACTGTTTAGCGCCATGGTTTTGTTTTTTTAGAGGTTTGAAAAAAGTCGACAGGTCTGAAAACTTAGCCTTTCTTTTTTTGCATTTCCAGTTTTTTTAGCTCAAATTTCTTTTTATAGTAGCAAGCATAGACTTGAGCATTTTGTTCCTGTTGTTCGCTGACAGAAAGTAAGCGGCACTTGTTGATGACCATCATCTGCCCTTTAAAAATGAGATAGATATCTTCCACATCGCGGAGCTCTTTGTTAGGATCCGATAATTGATTCATTGTTTCTTCAGCTAAGATGAGTAATTGTTTTTTTATTTCAGAATCTGATAGCTTTACGGCGAAACCAACCTTTTTTTTATTCTTTTCCGGAAGGTCAGTTGAAGCGTTTAATGGTGATTCTGAAGGCATTGGTTTTTTGGGGGATGCTTCTACAATGGGTTCTTTTTTATCTTTTTTTGTTAGCTTTGTTCGTCCATGGAATTCGTCTCGTGTGATTCGCAAGGTGGTTACCTCCAATAAGTATGGGAATAGGTTTGTTTAATGGAAATTGATGTAAAAATAAGATTTCATAATTGTCTTATTCTATCACCTTTTAGGGGAAATGACTATTAATAAATTTGGTCAAGTTGAGCAACTTTGAAAAGCACAGTAAATGTTATTTTACTGATCTTGATTCAAAGGATAAGTTGCGATTCTTTTAATCCATTTTCGGCTCTTCAATCGATAGATACACCAGATCGCTTTGATAATCTGGTCAATTTTCAGTAGCGTATAGATCCAAAATGCCGGTAAATGCCAGACGAAACCAGCCATTGCTCCAAGCGGAACCGAGGCAGCCCATAAGAAGATAATATCCGCCACCATTAAAAATCGGGTGTCTCCACCGCCGCGAAGAACCCCCTTGGTCAGGATACTGTTGGTCGATTGAAAAATAACAATAAAACCGATGGCAAACATTAGTTGAGCCGCAATTTGTTGAGTCTCTGGGGTCAGGTTGTAGAGACCAATCATCGGTTTGCTGGTGATCCAGATAAGCATAGCACTACAGAGGCCGATGGCGATGCCCAGATATAAAAAGGTGACGCCTTGCTGCTGAGCAGTTTCCTCATCACCCCGCCCCAGGGTGTGACCTGTGATAATAGCACTGGCGTTGGCAATCCCCTGGATAAGCACCGTACTCAGTTGCTGAAGAACCATCGTGATGGCATTAGCAGAAACAAAACTGACGCCTAACCGTCCAATCACCATCGCCACAGCATTATTGCCAAGGGCGAGTAAAACATCACTGATCAAAACCGGAATAGCGATGTTAATGTATTCCCTTAAGATATCCCGACATCGCATAAAGAGATGAAAGAGGCGATAACGGATTTTTTTGTCAATAAAAAATAGATAACCGCAAATAAACGAAAACTCAAAAATTCTGGCAATTAATGTTGATAGGGCAGAACCCTCAATACCCATCCGGGGGGCTCCCAAATTGCCAAAGATAAACAGGTAGTTAAAGAAAATATTGATGATAAATGCAAAAATCGATGAAACTAAAGGGAGTCGAACTTGACCGACACTTCGTAGTACAATGGTGGATGTCAGCGAGAGTCCTAAAAGCAGATAGCAGGGAACTGCCCATTTAAAATAGCGCGTACCTTCTTGGATAATTTCTGGATCGGTCGTATAGATACGCATGATCGCTTCAGGAGCAAAAAAGGTCACCAATGAAAAAAGCAAAGCAAAACCAATGCAGATGCGGAACATAATGGTAATTGATTTTTTTAAGGCATCAGGGTTTTTCATTCCCCAGAAACGAGAGGTGAGTACAGAGGCACCCATGCCAATCCCCATGCAACAGATCTGAAAAACCATAATGAACTGATTGGCCAGGGAAGCACCAGACAAGGGCAGTTCTCCCAGCGCCCCCACCATTATTGTATCGGTCATGTTAATGCCAATGGTAATGAGGCTTTGTAAGGTGATCGGAATGGCAATAGCAGCCACCATTTTATAAAAGGATTTATCTTTGATGATATATTTGATTGGTCTACCTCCAGAAAACTACAGTATTATTTCGTCATTGGGTTCTAAAATCAGGCGGCCTTCAGCCACAAAGGCTTCGGCAATTTTACGATCAAACAAAGCACCCGGTTTCATATGAATGGGGATGGTATGGACGGCACCGATGACTGCTGCACAGTCGGAGGCTTCCTTGGGATCCATATTATAAAAGCCATCAGTCGGCAACAAGGCATAGTCAAGTTTTTCTTTAGATAAAACGTCTTTCATATAGTCGGTGGTGGAAGTATCACCGGAAGCATAAATTTTAACGCCATCAAGCTCAATCACATAGCCCACACACTTGTTTTTGTCATGCCCGGAATTATAGGCCGGTACGGCCTGGATAGCAACTTCATGAATAGTCCGGGTTCCATAATTACCGTTTATCAGAATGGTTTCCGGTCGGACAACTACACACCCCTGATGTTGCTGTAATAATGATAAATTGTTATGATCGGGATGTTCATGGGTTATCAGGGCAATATCAGCAGGAAGATCGTAGCCTTCCCCAGCAAATGGATCAACGTAGAGTACGATGCCCTGATCGGTGACAAGCCGATAACTGCCATGGCCTTGATAGAATAATTTTCCCATTTAATTTCTCCTTCAATAAATTTTGTTTGATCAATTTACTTACTTAAATAGTCGCGATTAAATGTTGATTCAGCATCATAATTTAATTTTGTTGATTTTAGTTTATAACCATGAATTGATTTTGTCAAAGGAATTTAAGAAGAATAAGCCGATATAAGCGGAGAGATTAAGATTGGCATGAGGAAAAGTGGCAGTATTAAAGCTTAGAAGGAGAAACAAAAAATAAAAACAACGGCTCTTCGATAAGACCGTTGCTTTCATGAAAGGTTAGGATAGTTTAAGTGTTTGATGATGCTTTGTATGTTTATAATATATATGCCAATGCTTAAAAATGTCTTGAAATGGTTCTAAGTTAAGAATTAATTAAGAAATTCTAATATACATGGATGTAGTGTATAAGGCACATAAATATTTATTTGCAACCTGGTTATCCAAGCATCACTTAGCAACCATGCCCTTTACAATTGAACGCTATGCCAGTCATGACCCGAAGATAACGAAGATGGAAGTTTGGGTGATGCCAATAAAATGATTGAAGGGTTGATTTTTTCAATAAAAAATGAGTGAGAAAAGTCTGATTAGGTTCAGGCTTTTTTTATGTCAAAACGAGAGCTTCATTGTCAGAAAATTTTTGAAAACGTTCCAATTAATTAAATAAATCTTGAGCATCGCATGAATAATATATGCTATAATAACCACGTATAACTTTTTTTTAATTGGGTGATATTTTAGCAACGTAATTATTTGATAATCAATCGATTTGTTGTTCCCCTGGGATCAGTTTACTAAAACTGAAAAAGTAGGACGTGGAGAGAAGGCATCATGAATAATCAACATTTTGTTAACAAGGCTTTTCGCATATTTGTTATCAACAGTATCCTTTCTTCGGCTGGGGTAGTGCTGGGAACCTTTGTCGATGCTATCATTCTGGGGAATGCTTTTGGTGCAGTTGGTTTGTCAGTACTGGCCGTTTCAATGCCGATATACGCGGTTTATAACCTGTTCGGTTACGCCTTTGGGGTTGGTGGATCACTGAGAGTTTCCGAGTCCATTGGCGCTGAGGATAAAGATGGGGTTCGATCCTATTTTACCCAGGCAGTAGTTTTTGCAGCGGCAGTGGGAGTCGTTATTGCGGTATTGGGAAGCCTCTTTCTGCCGACCATTATTGCTCTTACCGGAGGGGCGGGAATTGCTAGTGCCAGGGATTATATGTGGCCGATTGTAGTCATGGCACCGATATTTATTCTGGCTCCGGTGATGTCGTTGCTGATTCGCAGTGACGCCGATCCATTTTTGTCGACTCTGGGGATTGGTGTCTCGGTGGCGGTAAATCTGGTTTTGGATCTGATTTTCATCTTTGGACTGAAGATGGGTGTGTTTGGTGGGGCGCTCGCTATGATTATCGGACAGCTGTGTGCGGTTTTCATCTATTCACTGCACTTTTTTAAAAAGCATAATCACCTTAAATTGAGTCGGACTTCCCTGAGTCCCAAAGCCGGCGCTCAGCTTTTTCAGGGGGGCTTTGGGATTGCATCGGCCTTTATTTATCAGGGGATCACCTTGATCGTTATTAATAATTTACTCAGTGTAACCGCGGGGGGCGGGGGATTGGGTGTCTATAATATCCTTTTTAACGTATCATTATTTGCTTATGCCATATTTGATGGTATTTCGTTGGCTCTGGCACCACTGGTCGCAACGTTTGCCGGGGAGAAGGATACTGAAGGTGTTTATAACACCATGGGCCTGTCCTTAAAGACGGCAGTTTTACTTAGTGCTTCATGTGCCCTGGCTTTGCTGATCTTCGCAGAACCTATTGCGTCGATGTTTGGGGTGGCGGACAATCTGCCGCTGGTAGCTCAGACCATCCGCATCTTTGCCTTCGGGGTAGTACAAACCTGCTTTAACTGCATCATGGCACACTTTTACCAGACCATTAAGCGGCCGTCTCTGGCGGGGCTGATTTACTTTATGCGGGGGCTATTGCTGCTGGTTGCCTTTTCGGCCTGGTTTATTCCGGTTTTTGGAGTGCTCGGAACAGCATTGGCAATGGTAGCGGCGGAAACGGCAACCATGGTGATCCTGCTCATTGCGGCACTGGTTATCAAGAAACAGGGCGGGTACCGAAATATTTTATTGTTTAGAGAACCGATTATCGCGAAGGATAAACTATATGAAACAACCCTTTCTTCTGACATTAAAGAGCTTGAAAATTGTGTGGTTGAGATTGAAGCTTTCTGTGAACGGCTTGATATTGATAGCAGGAACGCTTATTTTATTAACCTGACCATTGAAGAATTGGCAACTAATATAATTAATTTTGGATTTAGTGATGGGAAACCGCATTATATCCATATAAAAATTGCTCTATTTGAAGAGGACATCTATATTCGGCTCAGGGATGACAGCACCAGCTACAATCCTTTTGAAGAACCGGAAAAACCGGATGAAGGGCTTGATTATCTGGGTGTATCAATTGTACGCAAAAAGGCAAAATCATTTGCCTATAACCGAACCCTGGTATTTAACAATTTGCTTATTATTTTATAGAAAAGGTGGCATGTATGAAAGAACAAAAGAGCATTCGTCGAATCAGTTTAAAAACCAAGTTTGCCTCAGCCAGTATGATTCTGGCACTGGTGTTATCATTGGTGATTGTGCTGGTTTCCTATTTTAGTTATCGGGATTCCATGTTTAAACGCTATGAAGAAAACATCACATCACTCGTGAAAACCGCTTCATCCTTTGCTCCGGTAGACAAGGTCAACCAGTATTATGAAACGGGCCAGACCGATTCTGATTATGAATTGTTCATTAAAGAGTTGCAGGTCATCCAGGAACAGAACCACTTGGAATTCCTTTATGCCTATGTCCCAATTGAACAAGGGTTTAAAGTTTTTGGGCAGGGAACCAAACCGGGGACGGCAGGTCATTTTGTTCTTGGTGATTTTCTGGGAACAGACTATTATCCACAAGAAGATATTGATGCTGCTAATCAATATTTTATCGGTTCTGAGAAATCAAAGACCATTATCACGAATGAAAGTGAGTTCGGATATCTGATTTCTGCAGTTCATGTGTTAAAAGATGCAGAAGGGAATCCGACTTTGATTATTGGGGCAGATATGTCCATGAAAGATATTAATTCGACTCTTAGTAATTATATTATTCTGGTTTCTTTTGTTGCGGCACTGATCCTAATTTTATTTATCACCATTTATCTGCTATTTCTTAACAAATCGATTATCGATCCGTTACAGGTGATTGTTGATAATGCCACCGATTTTGTCAATACCAACATCGATGATAACCTCAATGAGATTGTGGCTTTGAATATCGAAGTACGAACCGGTGATGAAATCGAAATTCTGGCCGAAGCCTTTAACAAGATGACCAGTGATATTATCCGTTATATCAAAGAATTGACTAGCGTCACGTCTGAACGGGAGCGGATTGAAACCGAGTTGCGGATTGCCACCCTGATTCAGGAAGGCATGCTGCCCCGGAATTTTTTATATCCTGACAGAAACGAGTTCACCCTTTATGCCTCGATGCGGGCGGCTAAAGATGTCGGCGGCGACTTTTATGACTTCTTTTTCGTGGATGATGATCACTTCTGTATCACCATTGGCGATGTTTCCGGGAAAGGGGTTCCAGCGGCTTTGTTTATGGCGATGACCAAAGCGACCGTAAAAGATCTGGTACTCAGGCGCCTGCCTGTCGATGAGGTCATGACCGAAGCTAATGTTAGTCTGTGCAACAACAATGAACAGGGTATGTTTGTGACCTTGCTGATTGCCATTATTAATGTCAAAACTGGGGTCTTCCAGTGGTGCGATGCCGGACATGACCCGGCAATTATCTGGAAAAAAGATGGCACCGTTGAAATGCTTACTGGTAAGAAAGGATTTGTTTGTGCTGGCATGGAAACGGCTAAATATAAGATGAATGAATCGCAAATCGAAAAAGGGGATATTATCTATCTCTATACTGATGGGATTCCCGAGGCGAATAATACCAAAAATGAGTTTTATGGACTGGAACGCCTGAAAACATTGGTTGCTTCAAAAGACGAGCATGATATTAAATCACTGTGCGCCGATATTTTAGCGGATGTAGACGAATTTGCCGATACCGAACCGCAGTTTGATGATATCACTATGCTCGGGTTTAAGCTTGAGGAGTAGTGGCATGGATATTAGGATAAAGCAGGGCGAGTGTTTGTCGAGGCAGGACTTTGAAGCGATAATTGATTTGGATCGTAAAATTTTCGGAGATAGCATAATATCTAATGAAGGGATGGCCGAAAAACGGTTTTTGAAATTTAAAGACGGTTTGATTGCGGCATTTTCTGGTGATATGCTAATTGGTTTTACCAGCTTTTTTAGTGTGAATTCGAGTATTTATCAACGGGCGGCCGACAACCGGGAGTATATTGATGATAATCTTAATGATACAGATGTCGTTCCCTTGGAAAAAGGAAGGAATAACGATATTCTCTTGTTTGATATTGTTGTCGAGCAAGCTTTTCGTCATCAGGGTGTTTCATATTTATTAGTGGATTCAATCAGGGATTATTTGAAGAAAAAACATGCAGAAGGCTATGCGCTTGGGAAAATTATCGCTTTCGCAATAACTTCTGATGGTATTAACAATATGGTATCTCTTGGCGGGAAGTTGATCTGGTCCAATGACAAGGCGACACTTTTTGAAATAAGCAAAGAGACGTTCTTGGGGTGCTTATGATAACCATATGGGACAGAAAGCTCGACAAAAATAACATGAAAAAGGCGACTGATGTGTTGTGCCACGCCTTTAAGAATGACCCCCTCTACCGAACCGTGTTTCAGAATGAAAAGGATCTTTGCCGATATATCAAGCTAATGGTCAATTACTACAATCGCAATGGTGAAATTCATGTGGCGGTTGTTGATGATAAAGTAGTCGGTGCTTCCATTTGGAATCATAAAGGCAGACCGTTTTTTAGTATCCGCACGGCCCTAGTCAGTGGTATGTTGGGAGAACTCATCAAATTTCTAATGCTTGCGCAGGTTAAAAGTTTGATTATGGTAAAAAATGAAGCTCTGATCACTGAGCGCTATCATTATAATAAAGAACACCATTATATCTTTATGCTTGGCTCTGTGATGAAAGGGGCGGGCCGGGTGCTGATGGAATATGATATTAAAAAGTTCAGCGAATGTCCCATTTATTTAGAAAACAGCAACATCACGGACAATAAGAATTTTTACGAGCGACTTGGATTTCATTCCATTAAAACGATTGATGTGATGGGGGTCCCGGTGGATTTGTTAACCAACAGTAAAGGAGATCAGAGCGTATGAAGAAATTAACCGTTGATGCATCTACAGAAAATTTATCTAAGATTCTTGAATTTATCGATGCCGAACTGGAGGCGGCTGGAGCCGATATGAAAATGATCTTTCAAGTTGATTTGGCGGTAGAAGAAATATATACAAACATTGCCCACTATGCCTATGCTCCGGATGATGGCAAGGTGATCATTCAATTTGACGCCTATGGTGACCCGTTGCTGGTGGAAATACAGTTTATTGACTGTGGAAAACCATTCAATCCCCTTGATAACCCGGATCCGGACATCACATTGACAGCTGAAGAGCGCCAAATCGGTGGTTTAGGTGTGCTGATGGTCAAAAAAACCATGGATGAGGTGGACTATCGTTTTGAAGAAAATAAAAACATTTTAACAATAAAAAAATATGTAAGTTAGGTTATTAAACAAAGTGATAAGGAAGATGTTGGATTGTGATTATAAAAAGATTATAGCGAAGGGGTTTGATCCCGATGCACCAGTGTTAGCGGCAAAAGAGGATAGAATTGAGGAGGGGATAATGCCCAATAGACAGAAGCTTTTGGCCTTAATGCTAGGGTTTATAATTGTATTGTTCGGTGGTTGTTCAGCCGCGGATGAAGCGAAAATTGACAGTACCAGTGATTTAAACCAGGCCGGCTATATCATCGGCGTTCCGGAAGGAACGCCACCAGAAGAAGTGGCGAAAGAGTTTATGCCCAATGCCGAAATCTCGTACTTCACCCAGTTTATTGATGGCGTGGCGGCGCTTAAAAGTGGCAAGGCCACGGCGGTCATTTATGACAGCTCGGGGGTTGATCGTATTCTGCTCAGCAATCCCGATCTGGTCAAGCTGCCCGAGGAACTGGGCAATATTGAAATCGCTGCTGTGGTCAGGTTGAGTGATACGGGGCTTAATGACCAGGTTAATGCTTTTATTAAACGGATTCATCAGGATGGAACTGCCGACGAAATGGTGACCCGCTGGATTGAGAACATTGGTGGCGTGATGCCCGATATTCCCAAACCCCAGAACCCGGAAAAGAAGCTGACAATTATTACTAACGGCATGACCGAACCGATGAATTACTACGAAAATGGCGAGCTCACCGGTTACGATATTGAGTTTATCGAGCGCTTCGCCAATTACGCCAACTTTGATTATGAAATCATTACCATGGATTATGCCGCGATGATCCCGGCGCTGCAAAGCGGCAAAGGCGATATTATTATCTCTGACTTTTTTAAAACCGACGAACGGGGACAGGAAGTCCTTTACAGTGATGCCTATGTGGTGCTTCACAACAGCGTGATGGTACGAAAAAGCATGTTTTCGGGAAATATAGAAGCGGAAAACAGCACCATTGCCACCAATGATGAGCTTAATGGCAAACGGGTGGGCTTTATTACCGGCATGGTGCACATTGATAATTTTCGCCCATTGTATGATTCCATGGAATATGAATTTAACGATTTTTCAGCGATGACAGAAGCCCTGAAAGCGGATCGGATTGATGCGATGCTAACGAGTGAATCCAAGGTGGCTGAAATTATCGAACAGAATCCTGACCTGCTGGCCTTACCCCCATATGCGGATAACTCGGCATCGATTGGGATGAGCAAAACAAACACCGAGCTTGGGGACAAGCTGGATGCGGTGGTGAAAAGCATGATCACCGATGGTTCATTGGATGCCTTGACAAAAAAATGGATGGGCAGTGATGAGGCCCAAAAGGTGCTGACACCGGTTACCTTGACCGGCGAAAAGGGTACCTTGGTCGCTGGCGTTCTCGGTGATGATTATCCTTATTCTTATTATAAAGACAATGAGCTGGTGGGTCTGGAAGTCGATCTGGCCAGAATCCTGGCGGCCAAACTGGGAATGAGTTTAGACGTTAAGACGATGGATTTTTCAGCCATTATCCCCAGCATTACCGCGGGCAAGATTGACCTGGCTTTCTACCTGGCCTATACACCGGAACGGGCAGCGTCGATCCGATTCCTGACACCGCTTAAATCAGATCGTGCCGTGGCCCTCGTTAAAAATAAAGTCTCCACCGACAGTACCGCTACTGCGGGTTCATTCTTGACCGGTTTTTTTACCTCGCTTCAGGATAGCTTTAATAAAACATTTGTTGTCGAAGATCGCTATAAGCTGATTTTGCAGGGGTTGTGGACAACCATTGTTATTTCGATGTTGTCACTATTGTTTGGCAGCGTTCTGGGAGCAGTAGTCTGTGCGATGCGCAAGTCCCGGGTAAAGATTGTATCCGGGCTGGCGATTGTTTATATCCGGCTGATACAGGGGGTGCCAATTGTCTTAACCCTGATGATCCTGTATTACATTTTGTTTGCGTCAGTGGATATTGCCCCGATTCTCATCGCTGTGGTGGGTTTCTCGATTAACTTTGCCGCCTATTCGGCCGAGATATTCAGGACTGCCATTGATGCCACCGACAAGGGTCAACTGGAGGCGGCCTACGCGTTGGGATTTACCAGGGTATCCAGCTTTTTTAAGGTCACCTTACCCCAGGCACTGCGTCACATTCTGCCGATTTTTAAGGGCGAATTTATCAGTATGGTAAAAATGACCTCGGTCGTCGGCTATATTGCTATTCAAGATTTGACCAAGATGACAGATATTATCAGGAGCCGAACCTTTGATGCTTTTTTCCCGCTCTTTGTGACCGCTTTTATTTATTTTGTGATCACCTACCTGTTTATTATCGTGCTGGGAAAAATTGAAGTTTCGATTGATCCTAAACGCCGGAAACGGGTGGTCAAAGCGATTATCGATCCGGAAGTGAGTGTAGCGGAGGTGGCAGAATGATAACAATTAATGGTTTGTCCAAAAACTTTGGAGAATTGGCGGTGCTTAAGGGCATCAGCACCGAGATAAAAGAAGGCGAAGTGATTTCGATCATCGGGCCATCAGGCTGCGGCAAGTCAACCTTTTTGCGCTGCATCAATTTGCTGGAAACCCCGACTAGTGGCGAGATCGTCATTGATGGCCAGAACATCCTGGCTAAAAATGCCGATGTCTCAGGACTGCGCCAGAAAATGGGAATGGTGTTTCAGTCTTTCAACCTCTTTTCCCATCTGATGATTATTGAAAACCTGATGCTGGGGCCGGTTAATTTATTAAAAATGCCCCGGCAACAAGCCTATGATGAAGGGCTGGCTTATCTGGAAATGGTCGGGCTGCGGTCAAAAGCCCTGGCCTTCCCTGACGAATTATCCGGTGGCCAGAAACAGCGGGCGGCGATTGCCAGAACTCTGGCGATGAAACCGGAGATTGTTTTGTTTGATGAACCCACATCAGCCCTGGATCCCACGATGGTCAGTGAAGTACTGGGGGTTATCCGTAAACTGGCGTCAAGCGGGATGACGATGATGATCGTAACCCATGAGATGAAGTTTGCCCGCGATGTTTCCAGCCGGGTGTTTTATATGGACGAAAAGGGAATTTACGAAGATGGAACACCAGCAGAAATTTTTGATCATCCCAAGAAGGCCAAGACTCGGGCGTTTATCCGGAAAATTTCATCCTTTGAATATATCGCCGCGGGCAGCGGCTTTGATCTCTATGAACTTAATGCCAGAATCGAAACCTTCCTTAAAAAGCAGATGTTTACCGATCGTCAGATTATGAATGTCCAACTGGTTTGTGAGGAGCTGGTCCTCGCGATCCTGCTGCGGGCGTTTCCCAAGGCCAGCGTTGCACTTTTGGTGGAGTATTCAGATTTAAACGGTGAGATCACCATTAAGGCCAGCTTTGAAGGGGATGCCTATGAACTGGAAAAGGCAGAGGAAAACGAACTATCACTGGCGATTATTAATACATATGCCAAATCCGTTACCGTTACCAATGAGGCGGGCCGAAATAGGGTGAAGATAATTATTTAACTAAATCGATTGTAATCAGGGGGATAGAAAAATGGCGAACGTGTTTTCTTCCAAGGCTTTAGAGGCCAATCTTAATCAGACCCGGGAAAGTGTCACTGAGATCCCGGAGATTCAGCTATGGTTCGGCGAGTTATCAAAAGAGTACTGGGGGATTCATAAGCGCACCCAGGAATTTTTGGTTGAGCTCAATCATAAGTATCGCAACAATCGCTATGTCATTGAGTCGCTGCAGACCATTTGTCTTGGCGATCTCTGGCTCTACTACGAGCTGGAAGAATCCGAAAAGGCTTTCACGGTACTGGTGGAGATGATCCGCTCAGTGCTGCGTTCCAAACTAAAAGACAGCCAACGGGTCTTACTCAGTCAGGTATTAATCCGCTTTATGGATCGTCTGGCCAATCTTGATGATTATCCCAAAACAATAATTTCTTTGTGCATCGAGGTCCTTAAAGCGGACATGACGGCGCACGAACTTCTTTATGTTAAAAATTCCGGTATATTTAAAATACATTTAAACAAGGTAGCGGCGGAACCCGAATTTAGCGCAACGCTGGTAGAGATCACCACAAACTTGCTCGATCAGTGCATTGATTACTGGGATCAAAGCTCCCAGGCTGATGTATGGTTTGCTTCCCGGCAAAAACTCTTTCCCCATTTGCAAGCGGACGACATCGAGGCCATCGGTCATGCTTTTTTTGAGGAGCTCAGAACGAAGCGCCAACAAGCCACCGATTGGCAGGAACTTCAGCAGCAGCCTTTTTTTAATGACATCGCTAATTATTTTCGCAGCTTCTCAGAAAAATTCCCGACCCATCTGGAAACGATTTACTATTTGTATTATCTGCTGCATTTGCCCGGGATGGCTACCCTCAACGACCATCTGATCTATGATATCAACCGGAATCTGCGCAACATCTTTGATGAACTGGATTCTAACGATATCATCGATTTTATCAATACCATCATGGACGAGTTTAAAGAACTTAGTGCGGAGCATGGCGGCACCGTACTGGATTGTATTCTCACCCTGGGCAAAGAAATCATTGCCACCGGAGACACTGCCAATATTGATTACTTCACTAAAGCGCTGATTAAGATGGGTTTTAACTACCCGGGGAAATTGAGTCTCAATACCGATTGGCAGATTCTGATCGATTCCAATCACGTCAAAAACATTCGGGTATGGCTGGAATTAATTGAAGAAAATCCCCGGGCCATGCGGGAGCTGTTGGCGGCCCTTATTGTCAATCTCAAGCTTGGTGGGATCTTTATTTCCGACACCGATCTTTTTCAGCGGGATATCACCCGGCTGCTAAACGGTGAAATCACGCCGGTTTATCGGGAAATCAAACAATTGGCGCGTATCTTTCCGGTCTATTTTCGGGAAATTGGGGCTGAGGGTGAGCTTCGGGATGTGACAACCGCCATTGACGAGGCCTCCCGTCGTAAAGACCGGCTGATCCATTTTATGCGCAAACAGATTCATATTGAAAGCAATAATACCCATATCGATCTGGCCCGGAAAATCATCACCTACTGGTATGATGGCAATAAGGAACCGTTACAAGAGATGATTCCCCAGGAAATCTATGAAGGTCTCGATCAGGACAGTAAGTGGTTTATCCGACCTCACGAAACGATGATCCGACTTTGCCAGGAACTGAAAGTAACCCCGCCTGAGCTATTCCGTCTGGATATTGACGTGATTCGGGAGGTGTTGCACAGGTTTGGATCGGATCTATCGCTCGATGTCAAACGGGTGCTTTATCTTCTCAGAGCTTATTTTTTACTGTTGGAAAAATACTCCTTCGAATTTGACGATGTTCTAGCGATGCTCAGAGGTTACAGCCCCCACCTGACCGGAGATTTGACCGAACTAAAACAAAGCCTTAAAAAAGATGATAAGGAAGCATCGATTCGGCAGTTTTATAAACACATGAACCATCTTAAATTGATTATACAGGACCCTCATCCCAGTGAAGCCACTGAAAATATTTATTACAAGCGGCACATCGCGGCGGATATTCCCTCGATGTACGGCGAATATGTGGAACCCAAATTTGACGCTCTGGGTCTGATGTATCGGCTCGAAAAAACCGTGGCCAAGCTGATGACTCAGGTCACCCAGCCTTTTAATGCAGAATACATTACCGCAAAAACATTTCGTCAGATTTATCAGATCCTGCTGCTGTTTAAGGATGGGCTGGAGCTTGATGGCATTTACAATCAAGGGTTTAACTCCCATCTGGATATGCTTAAATTTGGGCTGGCCTCGCCCAGCTTTTCGATTCATCAGTACGTCAATATTTTTCAGTTCATGGCTAATGATATCAAACAAATGATCAGTGAATACTTTTTTGATCTCTTTGAAATCCCGATGAAGGTTATTATTCCCCAGATTCTTGCCTCAAAACAGGTGGAAATGGCAGGAGACAACCGTAAGTTTTATCATATGGAATCGGAGAAATTCTTGCGCGATAATCTGTCCACGGCTTTTCTGGTTCAGGATTTAGATAACTTTATCACTGACACCATCAACGGGCTTAGAAGCATGATGAAAAACTATTCGAGCACCTTTATTGAAAGCATGATGACCTATGACCCCGATATTAGCTTTAGTCTGCTGACCCAAACCACCGCAGAAATAGACAACCCGGTTTTTCTGGGAGCCAAGGCTTATTTTCTAAAAAAACTGATTACCTACGGATTTCATGTGCCGCCAGGATTTGTGATTACTACCGAAGTGTTTCGGCATAAGGAAACGATTGAAGGCCATCCGGATATGATGCGTGATATGGATTTGCGCATTGCAAAGCATATTGCGGTTATTGAGGAAATCACGGGACAGTCTTTTGGCAACGCTGACAACCCCTTATTCTTCTCGATCCGCTCGGGTTCGTCGATTTCTTTGCCGGGTGCGATGAAAACGTTTTTAAACGTCGGTATGAATGATGAAATTGCCGAAGCTTTAAGCAAACAGGAAGGTTTTGGTTGGACAGCCTGGGATTGTTACCGGCGCTTTCTCCAGAGTTGGGGGATGGCTTATGGCATTGATCGGGATGTTTTTGACCGGGTGATGTTGGAACACAAACAACAATGGGATGTGGCGCTTAAAATCAATTTTAGTCCCGACCAGATGAAAGCCATCGCTTACGGCTACAAAATGGTTTTAAATGACTATGGCATTGAAATCGAAAGCAACCTGTTTCAACAGCTAAAACAGGCGATTCGCTCGGTTTTGGACTCCTGGTTTTCCCAAAGTGCGGTTTACTATCGCGATCATCTGCAGATTGCTAACGACTGGGGCACGGCCGTGGTGGTTCAGAAAATGGTGTTGGGGAACCGCTCGGCCCGCTCCGGCACCGGGGTAGTTTTTACCAGCAGTCCTTTTAACGGATGTGCCGGGATTAATCTCTATGGCGATTTTGCCCTCTGCAGTCAGGGCGAAGATGTGGTTTCCGGGCTGGTCAATACCTTGCCCATCAGTGAGTCGCAAAGAAAACGGGATTATCGCGATAGCAGCTTGTCACTGGAGTCGGGATTTCCCCAAATATATAATGCCCTGATTCGATATGCCGGACGGCTGATTGAAGAATATGGCTTTGTTCATCAGGAAATAGAATTCACTTTTGAATCCGATAACCCGGAAGATTTATATATCCTGCAGACTAGGAATCAGAACCTGAAAAAACAAACCTCCTTTTTCAGCTTTTTGCCAGCACCCAACGAAATGGAGCTGGTCGGTCACGGCATTGGCATGAGCAGCGCCGTGTTGTCAGGACTCCTGGCCTTTGATATGGCAGATATGGAGGGTTTAAAACGAAACACGCCTGAGGCAAAAATTATTCTGGTGCGGCCGGATACGGTGCCCGATGATATTCCGCTCATCTTTGTCTGTGACGGCCTGATTACGGCCAAGGGCGGGGTCACCTCCCATGCCGCAGTGGCAGCCGCCAGCATCGGTAAGGTCTGTATTGTTAAATGCAAGGGCCTGGAAGTTAATGATTCGACCAAAGAATGTACCATCAATGGGCATCGCTTCAAATCCGGCGATCCCATCTCCATCGACGGCGGGCTGGGGAATATTTACAAGGGGAATTATGAGATTGGTGAGATTTAAGGCCGGGATTAAGTATAAGAATAGATTACGATATAACGAAAACAAATGCGATTTAGTAGGATCGTTTTCGTTATATCGAAAACGATCATTGAAATAATCGTGAATTTTTTCAGAGCAAAGCTAGTGATCGCAACAGCATAATCTGTTGAAACTCTACGGAGCGTTGATTGAATAAATTTTCGTTATCAACTATTATAGTTCATATGGAGGTAAGACTATGGATTGCACGAAGGTAGGCATCCTACTAAAGGCGTTGCGAAAAGAAAAAGAAATGACCCAAAAGCAGGTTGCCGATCAGATGCACATCAGTGATAAAACCATCTCCAAATGGGAACGTGGTATGGGTTGTCCGGATGTATCCCTGCTGGGAGAGCTGTCGGAACTATTTGAGGTGAATATTGAAAAAATACTTTTAGGAGATCTGGAACTAAATGATATGGAAACAGGAAATTTGAAACGAATAAAATTTTATGTTTGTCCAAACTGCGGAAATGTGATCAGCACGACTGGCGATGCACAGCTTTCCTGTTGTGGACGAAAACTGGCCCCACTGGTGGCCAAACCGGCCGATGAAAAACATAGTGCTATGGTAGAAGATGACGATGGCGAATACTACATTACCTTTGACCATGAAATGAGTAAAGACCATTTTCTTTCTTTTGTGGCTTATGTGTCGGCGGATCGAAGTTTGTTTATCAAACTGTATCCCGAGCAAATGGCGGCGGTACGGCTACCGGCAATGAGCGGTGGAAAGCTGGGGAAGAAGTATGGCAGTAAACTGTACTATTATTGTAGTAGAGATGGTCTATGGGTATTGTAGGCAAAATAAACAGAGTTACATAAGGGGAATTAGATAGATGGAAACACGATCAAAAAAAGAATTAAAAGATAACTATAAAAACAGAACCGTTGTCGGGGGGATTTATGGCATCAAATGCAATGGCAATGACCGGATCTGGATAAAATCGACCAAGGATATGGCGGGTCAAAAAAACCGGCTTGGGTTTGCGGTTGCAATCGATTCATGCCCTGAACCCGCGATGCTTAGGGAATGGAAACAGTATGGCGGCAAATCATTTTCCTTTGTTGTCCTCGAAGAAATCGAAAAAGGTGAAACCCAGACCGAGCGGGAGTTTAGTGATGACGTTGCGATACTGTTTGAAATATGGAAGGATAAGGAAAAACTAAAAAATGAACACACAATTACATCCCATTGACTTTGAAAACTGGGATCGAAGACAATACTTTTATTATTTTACCGAAATGCTGCCCACCGGATTTAACCTGAATATAGAGATCGATATCACTAAGGCCCATCAGAAGATTAAAGCAGCGGGCAAAAAGTTTTTTCCTGCCTATCTTTATCTGACGGCAAAACTGATAACCGAGCAGGGGGGTGCGGACGTTTTGTTGGACCGACTAAGCGACCAACCCCAGACTTTTTCTATAGTTTAATGGGCTCATTCCCCCGAGTGATAGCTTAATCCGCTTTTCACCGTACCACTGAATGTATGCATCAAGCTGATCAATGAATTGGTCTATCGTTACACCAGTCCATGAGCAGCCATAAAACATCTCGTTTTTTAGTCTGCCAAAAAATCCTTCACATGCTGAATTATCTGGCGAGCAGCCTTTCTTTGACATTGACCTTGTAAGCTCAGCTTTTTCAATACGTTCAAGCCAGCCTGGCCAACGATAGTGACAACCACGATCAGAATGAACGATGGGTTTTTCGTCTTCTCTAAGCTGGGAAATAGCTTCATCAAGCATTATATTTACAAGTTCTGCATTTGGTGATGTACCGATGGTCCAGCTTACCGGAAGACCATCAAAGCAATCAATGATTGGAGATAAGTATATTTTTCCGGCGGGGATATGAAATTCGGTTATATCTGTCAGCCATTTATTGTTGGGCTTATCAGCCTTGAAATCGCGGTTAATGACATTTTCAACCGCAGGGGTGATTTCGCCTTTATACGAGCTGTATTTCTTGCGTTTGATATTCGGAACAATAAGGTCTTCCTCTTTCATTATTCGGCGAATAACCTTCTCTGATATGGTAGCTCCGGCTGATTTTATAACCGAATGAATTCTGCGGGAACCATACCTACTGGATGATTCTTCGAAGGTGCCTTTCACCTTTGTTCTTAAATCAGCATATTTATCGGTATTGATAGCGAGTACCTGGTAACAGTAGCTACTTTTAGCCATAACCATTATGTTGAGAAGCATATTTAATTGATGGGATTCTCGCAGGGCATTAATAATTGTGGCCTTCTCACGGTTCGTAAGCGTTTGAAGATTAATGCCCTTGTCTTTTTTTATGAGTTCAGCAGCTTTTTCATAAATATCGCGCTCAATCTTCAGGCGATGAACTTCCTTCTGAAGTTCCGCAACCTGTGACGAAAGCTCATCTTTTTTTTCATGAAGCTCTGACACCTCAGTTTCATGAGATTGAACATTTTGGGATTGAATGATTTTCTTTATGGGCTTTTTCATTGACTGAACGCATCCTTCTTTCAAAAACAGTCGTTTCCAGTTATAGAGATTTTCTCTTGTTGTTCCATACTCAGCAGCAACTTCTTTAGCAGGTTTGCTACGGGAACATAGGGAAATGACAGCCTGTTCTTTTTGATCACGCGTATATTTTACAACAGCACCACCGGAACGGCAATACCTTTTTTGGTCTGGAGCAAGTTCTGTTATCCATTTATCCAGCATTGGGCGACTAGGATAACCAAGCTTTTTCACTGTCCGTGAAACACATTTGCCATGCTCACGATAATAGTCAACGGCCTTTTGTTTCTCTTCATCAGTAAATTTCGATTGCTTGATAAAATTCTGATGAAGATCTCCATTCTGAGAATACTCATTGTACCAATTCCAAAGAGCTTTTTTGGAAGGATAGCCCAACTCACGGATTACGGTAGCGTAACTCATATCGTATTGAATAAGCAATTTGACAGCTTTAATGTTTTCCTGATAGGAAAACATGTGGTACCTCCTGGTATTATACTAAGTCCAGGTTTTTGTCCGCACCCCCGCAGTCGGAATTTCGAGTTGCAAAAACAGCGGATAAGCTGGAGTATTATGAGGTTTTACACCCCTCCTATGCCTGTTTTCACGAGGATGACAAAACGATGTCGAACATGTGGACAGAATTTGATCCGGATTTTGAAAGCTTTTATCAAAACTACATGAATGATCAGAAACAATACTCCGGAAACCACGGGATTCTGGCAAAACCAGAACTGCCACCCCCCAACAGCTTTATGGTTGGGATGCTACCGTGGACACAGTTTAGCAGTTACTCACCGGTACCTTATGCCAAGGCGGATTATTATTTTCCCGTTTTACAGGCCGGTAGATTCTTTGAAAAAAGCGGCCGAAAAATGATGCCCTTTTCGATCACCGTTCACCATGCCGTTGCTGATGGCTATCATGTGAGCTTATTCCTGGAAAAATTTCAGACTGCTATGAATCATCCCGAACAATGGATCAGGTTATGACGAAAGTTGTGGCCTTTTTTTATTTGGGCAGACGACAGATTGCAAAAGCTGTTTTAAATGCGATCAGGTTTATTGACATTAATCTAATGATGTGGTATATTTCTAACATGATGTTATAAATATACCACATGGAGGCAAGATGAAATTGAATCGACTGGGATTTTTATCACTACTTTCACTGTTGGGCATACTGGGGTTATTTGTTGATAATAGTGGTCTGCTGGGCTTCTTTGGTTTCTTATACTATCTTCGTTATTTTTTTGTAATCCCGGATGAGCTGTTTCAGGAGAATGTCAGGAAGGCCGCAAGTATCGGATTTTTTACAGGAGTTGCTGCAACTGGTTTAGTCTTTGCATTGCGCGTCGTGTTACCGGTTTCTATAGCGCCAAGTGTCGCATTGGCGACTACTTTTATTGTTTCGGTAGCTTGCTTCACTATTGCCCTAGTGGTGTTTGAAATTAGAGAACAGCGGGGAATATGAAGATGGCTCTGATTACAAAAATACGCGAGTATCGGGCCCGGTACAATCTGACCCAGGATGAGCTGGCAACCCGGGTGGGGGTGCGGCGGGAAACCATTGTCAATCTGGAGCGTGGTCGCTATAATCCGTCGCTTAAATTAGCAATGGATATTGCCAGGGTTTTTGTCACCACGGTGGAAGAATTGTTTATCTTTAGTGACGAGGTGAAATGATGAAGCAATGGATTAACTGGTGTGGTAAACTAAAATTTTTGGGATTGCTCGGATTGCCGGGTCTTTTCTTTGACGACAAAATTTTTGATATTTTCTGGTTGTTCTGGCTGTTTGGTTTGGTTGAAATATTTAATAATCTGCCGGTATTTGTTCAGTCGATTAAACAATTTGGGGGGATGTTGATTATTCCACTGCGTTATCGTTCGCGGCTTCCCAATCCTAACAATTATGTCAGCCCGATTAAATATTCCCTACCGTTTTCAGGCGACTGGATGGTGGTTAACGGTGGCATTGAGAAAGCGTTTTCTCATTCCTGGAGCGTTCCGACTCAACGTTACGCTTACGACTTCCTGATCCTTGACGAAAACGGTAAAAGTTTTCAGGGCGATCATCAAAACGTCAGCAATTATTATTGCTATAGCAAACCGATTTTAGCTCCTGCTGATGGGAACGTAGTTGAAATCGGCAACGACTCACCCGACAGTCGCGTTGCCGGAAACGGCCAGATCGATTGTGCTGGCCGTGATATCCGTGGTAACTACCTTTTGATTTGTCATGCCAAAGCGGAATACAGTCTTTTGGCCCATTTGCAGCCAGGCAGTATTGGTGTTAAAGTCGGAGACACCGTCAAGCGGGGACAGATCATTGCCTATTGTGGAAATTCGGGCAACAGCTCCGAGCCTCATCTCCACTTTCACCTTCAGAATGGAATCAGTTCTTTTTATTCGGCAGGGCTTCCCATTGAATTCACGCAGTTATCCGTCAAACCCACGCCCAACTATTCCGTTTATGATTCCCGCCCGGTGCCAGCGCTTACTTATCAATCGAAAAATCACATTGCCCGCGGTCAAACGGTGGTAAATAGAAATGATCCAGCGCAGTAAAAAGGACACGGGTTTTAAAGATTTCCGATGGTGATCGTATTTTCTGAATCAAATTGGAAACACGACCCTGATTACATCAAATGCGGAAATGGATAGCTTCACTATTTCCCGAAACGAAATTATTGGGAAGTTTGAGAGCAGTGAGAGAACCTCTGGCTATTCCATGCAGATCTGCCTTTGCAGCTTCTTTTCGCTGAACATAACGGTTGGTTAATAATACCAAAAGAATCATGACAATGCTTCACTTGTGAGGAACCGGAATTTTTGCTATGCTAGTTAACAAAGGTCCAGTGCATTTATCTGATGGGAGAAGCAACACATGAAAATAAACAAAGTAATACGAAAGTATCGAAAAGAAGCAAATCTTACTCAGGAACAGATCGCAAATTGTCTGGGCGTATCAGCTCCGGCGGTAAACAAGTGGGAGAATGGAATATCATATCCAGATATTACTTTATTATCACCACTTGCCCGGGTTTTGAAAATTAACATTGATACATTATTGTCCTTCAACGAAGAATTAACGGATAAAGAAATTGACCTGCTGGCAAATGAAATAGCCGAGTTGGCCCAAAATGCGGGTTATCAGCAGGCGTATGAAAGAGGTGCAGATCTCATTAAAGAATATGCTACTTGTGATCGACTCATTCTTTCGATTACAAGTATTTTAGATTGCTTTCTTACTCAGGGCGTGGAAAATCAGGATGGATATGAGGCGCAAATTTTGCTCTGGTATGAATTAATAGCCACAAGCGAGAAACAAGAAATTGCGTCCATGGCAGCGGCTTCATTGGTGTCAAAATATACAAGTAAGCAAGAATTTGAAAAAGCGCAGCAACTGATCGATCGTATTCCACCAGCGGGTTATGATAAACAACTTATTCAGGCGATGCTTTTTAAAAATCAGGGTAAAAACGAAAAAGCTTATGAAATTTATGAGCGGATGTTATTAAAGAATGCCAATGAGTTATGGAACATTATCCAATTAATTATTCGCTTACTATCCCAGGAAGAAGCCTTTAATAAAACGAAAAGATATATCGATTTAGGTAAAGAAGTCGTTCAATTGTTTGATTTGGGAGCCTATAGTGAAAATACGACAGAACTTTTTCTTGCCATTGAACGGCGTGAAACAGAGAAAAGTCTGGAAATCTTAGAACAAATGGTTTCGAAAATTGAAACCATTTCTGATTTCAGAAAATCGGATTTATACACCCACATTAAGTTTAGGGAGCCACGTGGATCGGATTTTGACATGGCAAAATTGATGCTGAAAAGAGGACTGGAAAGCGATGAAGAAAGCGCATTCTTTAAAGATGAACCGCGATTCAAAGCCATTCTTAAGGCCTTAGATCATTAAGGGGTGTTTATTACCCAGTTGCTAATGCTAGCAACTGGGTTTGTTTCTGGAAAATTTCAGGATGCCATGAATCATCCTGAGCAATGGATCTAGGTTATGACGAAAGTCATAGCCTTTTATTTCTTTTTGCACTATGTAAGCCGTTCCCAAAATGATATCTTAATCATGAACAATCTGTGGTGATCAAAGAATCGGGCAGATTATGGCGTGAGATAGATAAAAAGTGTGATAGAGAAAGGATATTAATTATGGGAGATGCAATTGTAAAACTGGAAGGCCTGACAAAAAAATATGATGGTAAGGCTGTCGTCGATCATGTTTCACTGGAAATTCGGCAGGGGGAGATTTTTGGCTTGCTGGGACCAAACGGTGCTGGTAAAAGTACGACGATGAATATGATCTGTTCGTTAGTGAAGCCAACCGCCGGTAAAATCAGGCTGTTTGGAAAAGATGTCCAAACCGATATGAAGGCGGCTAAAGAAAGGCTCGGCTACATTCCCCAGGAACTGGCCATTCATGGCAATCTGAAAGCCTGGGAAAATGTCGAGCTGTTTACCTCTCTTTATGGAGTAAAGGGTAAAGAACTAAAAAAAGCAATTGATGATTCCTTGGAATTTGTGGGATTAAAGGATAAACGCAATGTCTTTTGTAAGAATTTTTCCGGCGGCATGAAACGCCGACTAAACATTGCCTGTGCCATCGGACATCATCCGGAGCTGTTGATTTTTGATGAACCCACGGTGGGGATTGATCCCCAATCCCGAAATTTTATTTTAGAAAAGATAAAGGTTGCCAATGAACAGGGGGCCACCATTATTTATACCAGCCACTATATGGAAGAAATCGAAGCAATCTGTTCCCGGATTGCGATCATGGATAATGGCAAAATCATTGCCATGGGAACCAAAAAAGAACTAACTGAACTGGTCACAGCGGAAACTGACTCGACAATGAGCCTGGAAGAGGTTTTTCTAACCTTGACCGGCAAGAAGCTACGCGATTATGCTGAGGGAGAGATGTGATATGCCACTGATACTGATTAAAAATAACATGAAACTGATGTTTCGTAATAAGTCCTTTCTGCTGTTGATGATCATTATGCCGATCATTGTCATTGCCCTTTTGTCCAGTGCCTTTAAGGACATGATGGCAGCGGCCCGGGATATTGATCCCTTTACAGTAGGGTACCGGATCACGGCGAATAGCCCGTATCAAACCTATCTGCCGGAACTTAAAAAGGCAAGTGCCAAGAATGATGTAACCCTAATTGAATATCCGGAAGGTGAGATAAAAAAGCTGATTGAAAATGAAACCGTGTCTGCTTTTGTGGATATCCAGGATGACGATTATATCGTGTATCAATCAAGTGCGAAGAAAGCCGAGGCATTGGTTTCAGAAAGTCTTTTCGACAATTTCTTTTATCAGGTGGATGCCAATACCGCCCTGGTAACCGCCCAGATGAAGAAAGGACTTGTCGATATAAAATTGCTGGAAACAGATCGCGAAAGGGCGTCCCGGGAAGTGCTCTCAGTCGAGCCAATGCCCACCTCCACCGATTATTATGGCATTATTTACATCGTCTTCTGGAGCTTCTGCGGGATTATTCCGTTGGCCGCAGTGATCGCCAGCGAACGAAAAAATGCGATACCGCAGCGGATGCGGGTGTCGCAGATGAGCAAGACGCAGTTATATCTGGCAAAATTTGTGCCCTGTTTTCTGGTAACCTTTATGGCCATGGCGGTGGCCGGGACAATTTCGGCGCTACTCTTTCAGGTGCATTGGGGCGCATTACCGGCTTCAGTAGGGATTATCCTGCTTTCTACCATGGCAGCCGCCGCTTTTGGGGTTTTTCTTTATCAGTTATTCAACAAGGTGGTTGTTAGTGTGGTCGTGGGCTTTTCACTGACCTGGATACTGGGATTATTTGGCGGTTCCTTTGATCCGTATATGTATGAAGACTTTTCGATTACGCTAATGAAGGCATCGCCCCTTTATTATGTCAACCGGACCCTGGTGGAATTTTCCACCAAAGGATACAGTGATTATGTTGGGATCTGTCTGATTTATCTGATTGGTCTGATTTTAGTTTTTGGAATACTGGGCAGTATGCTGATGAACCGGAAAGTGGAGGAATAGAATGAACGGCTTTGTTACGATGGTAAAAACTAATCTGAAGCTGTTGCTTCGAAATAAGGGCTATCTGGCACTGGTGCTGCTGCTGCCGATTTTATCGGCGGGTCTGCTTTCGTTGCAATTAGGTGGTGAAGTGTCAATGAAGGATGACACCTCGTATATGGTTCAAACGATTGAAGATCGGGCGGACAGCATTACCAGTATTGAGAATACCAAACTGATGGTTAAGCTGTATGATAACAGCAACACCGAAACATCAGACTATCTGGCCCAGGAACTGGCCGGTTCAGGCCTTTTCCGAGTTTTTCGTTATAATCAGGAAGTGGTTGATCTGCCGACGGCAAGACAGGAAAGTATTGATGGCGCCGGAAAGAGCAATATCGGTGCGGTGGTCTATATTCCTAAGGATTTTGAAGCCGATCTGTTAGCGGGGGGAACCGGAAAGCTATCGCTTCTGGAGATTAAAAGTGACGGACGAAATGCCTTGTTAAACAGTAATGTCAATACCTATCTCAATTTTATCATGAAGGCGACGGAAACAACCGGCTATGATAAGACTGCCCTTGATGCGATGCTTAGTGAACTGAAAGAGAGTAAGCTTAATAAAAAAATTGAGGCGGTGGAAATCGGAAATAGCCTGACATTAACCAGTCAGCAGAACCACCAAAGCACCCGCATTGGTTATTCAATTGCAGTGCTGACAATGGGTTTTCTGTTCTGTGGAGTCTTTATTGCCGATATTATCGTTAGAGAAAGAAACAATCAGGTCTATAACCGGATATTTCTATCAAAAGCCAGTATTCTCAATTATGTTTTGTCAAAAATGGCCATGATCTTATTAACGGTCGGGATCCAGACAACTATTTTAGCCATGGCAACGCCGCTACTGGTGAGTACTGATTTTGGCATCCCCTTTCCCAGTTATTTGTTTCTGGTTTTTGGTCTGGGCTTATGCATTAGTACCCTTTCAGTGGTCATTGGCACCCTGGTAGGGAATACCATGAATGCGACCTACGCCGTCTTTGCCATCTGGATTGTGTCAAACATCATGGCCGGCTTGTACTTTCCTATCACCAGTGCGGCTCAATGGTGGGTAAAAGCCTCACTGCTGATTCCCCAGCGGTGGGTGATCGTCGCTTCAGAAATGTTGATGACTGGCGAAACCGGGGTTTATGCAATGTACGGGCTGATTGTCGGCAGCTATCTGCTGATCCTTATGGCCGGCACCTCGATTGGCATCATGGTTGGAAAAAAGGATTATTAAACAATTGCATTGAAGTGAAAATCGAAAATGTGATAGAATGTTCGTAAAGTAAAGGTGGATGGGAAGTCAGACAGATGTTTGAAAAGATGAAGGATAACTATTTCTCGATGATGAAATTTTGCTGTCTGACGGTCATGCTGGCATATGTGATTGTTGACGGTGAGAAATCATTTCAAGTGATCAGCCAGGAGGGGTTTTGGCTGGGATTGTTTGTGGTGGTATCAACCCTTTATGAGTTGCTGGATAAGGAAAAAATCGGCTGCTTGCTTACTGAAATAATCTTTGCGATAGGGATCTTCGTTTTATTTAGGGAAAGTAGCATCGGTTTTTATTTAATTCCGGTGGTGGTATTGGATACGGTGGTTTATTTTAAACTGCCCCTCGTCGTCGGCTTGATGGTCTTTGCCGGTGTCCTTTTTCATCCCCCGGATTTAGCCGTTTATATGATTTATAGTATCTTTATTAGTGTTATTTATTTTCAGAATCATGTGCTGATCAAGCGGTATCAAGATAAGCTGGAAAATTATGAGCAGGAAGAGTTTAAACTAAAGGATTCCATTTCGGACAAAGACTTGCACTTTAAAAAGAAACTGGAACAGAACAGCCTGCATTATAAAAATCAAATCCTTACCGAACGGGCCGGAATTTATCAGGCCTTGCATGATAAGCTGGGGCACAGCATTAACGGTTCCGTTTATCAATTGGAAGCCAGTAAGGTGCTGATTCATAATAAACCGGAACAAAGCAGTCGGATCATTCAGGCCGTCATTGATACCTTAAGAGAAAGCATGGATGAAATCCGCTTTATCTTGCGGAAGGAAAAACCGGAGCACAAAAAGGTGGCCCTGCATCAGCTTCAGGGATTGTGCGAAGAATGTCGGGAAAAATATGGCATTCAGGCGATCTTGCGACTAGAGGGGGAAGATAAAGAGATCCCCGATCACATTTGGGAAGTGATTCTGGATAATGCCATTGAAGCCGTTTCCAATGCCCTTAAATATGCAAAATGCTCCAGACTGGCCATCGAATTGGTGGTTATGAACAAAATCGTCCGTTGCAGTATTTATAATAATGGCACAAGCTGCGAAACAATTGTCGAAGGAATGGGGATTCAGGGAATGAAAGACCGCACCCGGAAAGTAAGTGGTCTGATTGATATTGATGGTCAAAACGGATTTCGGATCAATATGATTTTTCCATTAACTTCCGCTTAAGAAAGGCGACAGACATGACTAAAATAAAGGTAATCATTGTTGATGACTCTGATTTTGTACGAGACGGCATGGGCATCATCTTGGGTGTCGATGACGAATTTCAAGTCGTTGGCTGTGCTAAAAATGGCAGAGAGGCGCTGGAATTTGCCCAGAAAGAAAAACCGGATGTTTTTTTGATGGACATCCAGATGCCGGAAATGGACGGCATTGCCGCGACCAAAGAGATTGTTGCAAAAGGTTTGGGAAAGGTGCTGATTCTGACCACCTTTGATGATCGCGAGCTGGTGGAAAAGGCGATGAAAAATGGGGCCGACGGATACCTGATCAAAAATCATACTCCGGAACAATTAAAACAGAGCATTAAATCCGTTTATCATGGGGTTCATTTTCTTGACAGTCAGGTGCTTGATAAATTTACCGAACCGGAAACAAAATGCAGCACCGGTTTTGACGGCAGTTTGTTTACCGTCAGAGAGCTGGGGATTATCGAAGCCGTAGCCAACGGCTTATCGAATAAGGAAATTGCCGAAAAACTTTTCTTAAGTGAAGGCACTGTTAAGAATTATATCAGTGTGATTCTGGACAAGGGCAATCTTTCTCACCGCACCCAAATGGCTATTTATTATTTAACCGGCCGACGATAAGCAGGAAAACTCAGCCACTCAACTAGAAAGATGTTGTATTTTAACGATTTGGGGTATCCAATAAGTAAGTATAGTCTTATTTGGAGGGTACTTTATGCAAGAACAAAAGAAAAAACAGTCGCAGACAGAAAATTTTATCCGAAAAAATTGGCATGCTCTTGAAGAAAAGGTTGTTTTTAAAGCGTTAGAGAGTAATCCGGCCGGGCTTGAACCTGGAGAAGCAGCCAGTCGGCAGTCCGCTTATGGTAAGAATGCGTTACCGATGAAAAAGTTGCCGTCGATCTGGACCATTCTGCTTCATCAAATTAAGAATCCGCTGATCTTTATCCTGATTGCGGCGGCAATTTTATCGCTGGCGTTAGGCGATGCCAAGGATGCTATTTTTATTCTGATTGTCATTATTCTAAACAGTGTTTTAGGTGCCTACCAGGAGTACAATGCGGAGAAGAGCGCCGCCAGTTTACAGAATTTGCTTAAGATTAAGGCCAACCTCAGGCGGGGCGGAAAAGAGGTTGAAATTGATTCAGAGGAGCTTGTTCCTGGAGATATTGTTTTACTGGCATCGGGAGACAAGGTACCCGCGGATTTGCGCCTGCTGGAGGCTAAAAATCTCGCGTCAGATGAAAGTTTTCTAACCGGCGAATCCATCGAAGCAAGTAAAAAAGTAGGTCGGTTGTCCGAAAATATGGGCATCGCTGAACGAACGAATATGGCTTATGCCGGCGCCGTAATTACATCGGGCCGGGGAACGGGTATTGTGGTTGAAACAGGGACAAACACCGAAGTTGGTCAAATAGCCGAGCAACTCAGTGAGTCTGAAAGTGCAAGCCCGCCGCTGGTCACGCGGATGGAAAAATTCACCAAACAAATTAGTGTGGTGGTTTTACTCATCAGTGTTTTTTTAGCTGTTCTGCTAAGACTGCAGGGGCTTGATTTTGCGGCCATCTTCTTTGTAGTGCTGGCCCTGGCGGTTTCAGCGATTCCCGAAGGGCTTCCGGTAGCACTAACAGTGGCACTTTCGATTGCGGCATCCAAAATGGCAAAACGCAACGTCATTGTCAGAAAACTACCAGCGGTGGAAAGTCTGGGTAGCTGTACCGTGATTGCCACCGATAAAACAGGTACACTGACGGTTAATCAACAAACAGCACGGCAGGTTTTTTTGCCAGATGGACAAGGGTTTCACATCTCAGGCCAGGGCTATAATGGTGAAGGAAGTCTTGAGACCGAACAGAAAAATCAGATCTCGGATCAGCAGCAGATACGTTTAGAAAAGTTGGCGGTTTCTTTTGTCATGGCAAATGAAGGAACCCTAACACAAGAAAGTGGTGCCTGGACGCATCACGGCGATGCCATGGATGTGGCATTTTTGGCACTGGGCTATAAGCTTGGGATATTACCGGAAGCGGTAAAGTCTGAAAACAGGCTGCTGGAGATGATTCCCTATGAATCGGAACGGCAATTTTCAGCGGCCTTTTATGAGAAAGAAAGCACAACCTTTGTTGCGGTTAAAGGTGCCGTTGAAAAGATACTAAAGTTTTGTGATCAAATGGCAAATCAGGATGAAACGGTTTCTCTCGACCCGACAACGATTGAAAAACAGGCTGAAGCGCTGGCTGCTCAGGGTTACCGGGTATTGGGAGTTGCGGGAGGCAAACACCCGGGATATGAAAAAAAGGACCAGTATGAAGATGAGGATTTGCCAGAAATGGTTTTTCAGGGGTTGGTTGCCTTTATTGATCCGTTACGACCAGAAGTGGCTGATGCGGTGGACGAATGTAAGCAAGCCGGAATAAAGGTGATCATGGTTACCGGCGATCACCCCAAAACGGCAATGGCCATTGCCAATGAGGTGGGGATTGTCGAGCCCGATGAGGCAGTGGTAACCGGGAAAAAATTAAGTCAGGCAGGATCTTTGGTTGATGCGGAATTTAAAAGTCTGGTTAATTCAACCCATGTCTTTGCCAGAGTTTCACCCAAACAAAAATTGGAAATTGTTGAAGTTCTGATTAACCAGAACGAATTTGTGGCCGTTACCGGTGACGGGGTTAACGATGCCCCGGCGTTAAGACGGGCAAACATTGGGGTTGCCATGGGCTCCGGTACGGATGTTGCCAAAGAGATCAGTTCGATGATTGTAACAGATAACAATTTTGCTTCGATTGTATCCGGTGTGGAAGAAGGGCGCTTCGCCTATGATAATGTGCGCAAAGTAATCTATCTGCTCATTTCAACTGGTGCGGCTGAAGTTGCTCTTTTTCTAGCGGCGATCTTCACCGGGATGCCCTTACCCTTAATTGCGGTTCAGCTACTTTGGCTTAATCTGGTTACTAACGGTATCCAGGGTGTGGCTCTGGCTTTTGAAGATGGCGAGCCAGGAGCCATGAAAAGGAAACCCCGAAAAACCGATGAGAAGATTTTTAATCCCCAGATGATTAGTCAAACAGTGCTTTCAGGCGTTACCATGGGAACCATCGCTTTTGGGTTCTGGTATTACCTGATCATTCTCCAGGGGTGGGATCATATGGCGGCTCGAAATATCGTGCTCCTATCAATGGTATTGATGGAAAATGTCCATGTCTTTAATTGTCGGTCGGAATTTTCATCAGCATTTAAAGTTCCAATTAGCCGTAATTACATATTGGTGATGGGCGTTTTAGCTGCTCAGGGGATTCATATTCTGAGTATGCATCTTCCTTTTATGCAACAAACACTTGAGATAGAACCGATTTCAATTTTTGAATGGTTGGTGGTTTTTGGCTTTACCCTGCTACTCTTAGTGGTCATGGAAATTTATAAAATCGTCCGCAGGAAAATGAACGCAGCACTCAGTTAAAATTAGCAAAGATACAGAAAAAAAGAGGTTTAACCGAAAACGCCATTGGAATTGGGATTCCAATGGCGTTTAGTGGGCACTTAATTTAGGGCAATGTTTTTTTTTGCATTTTATTTTATCGTGGCCGGATCCAATTGCTGCCACTTGTTGCCCAGAACAGGCGGGGTATAGTGAATCATTTGACGGATCAATTCGTCGGGGTCTGTTGAGACCAGCACCAGCTTTGTGTTGGACGGGTTCATAAAACCTTCGTTGACAATGTTTTGCATCATTGCAATAAAGGAATCAAAAAAGTTTGAAATATTGAAAATCCCAATCGGTTTTTTATGAATCCCCAGTTGTGCCCAACTAAAGGTTTCAAATAATTCTTCGAAGGTCCCCACCCCTCCGGGAATGGCAATAAAACCATCAGATAAGTCGGCCATGGTTTGTTTGCGTTCATGCATGTTTTTTACTTCAATAAAACGAGTCAAACGGTCGTTAATCACTTCGTTGGGGAAAAGGCCTCCGGGCATAACCCCTGTGACACAGCCACTATTGTCTAACATATGATTGGCGATTTCGCCCATTAGACCAAATTTTGATCCGCCGTAAACTAATTCAATGTTGTTCTTGACGAGCACCAGACCCAATTTTTTTGTCATTTCTTTGTACTCCGGACGAACACCGAGATTGGAGCCGGAATAAACACAAATTCTTTTCATAATGATGACCTCCTGAAATATGAATGCTAAAGCTAGCAATTATTCTACTTATATCTTAAAATAAGAATATTTAAATGAGATCTTAAATTATAACAAACAAAACCGTGATATGACAAGTTATATTTAGCAGATGCTTAAATAGTTTACAGCAATATTCGACTAATAATCTTTGTATAATACCATTGACACAAAAGAAGCGTAGGCTTACAATTAATATGCAAATACAAATCATTTGCATATTAACCAAAAGAAGGTGGTAGGAAAATGAAAAAGATGAGAACATTGCGTGTTTTATCGGGATTAATTCTGGCCGTTTGTCTGTTATTATTAGTAAGTGGCTGCAAGAGCGGCAAAGAAACTTCAGCGATCAGTAATGGTGAGGATAAAAAGCCAATCGTGGCCGTGACCATTGTACCGGAAAAAACTTTTGTGGAAGCCGTTTGCGGCGATCTGGCGGAGGTTATTGCATTGGTACCGCCGGGAAATAGTCCGGAAAATTATGAACCGACGCCTCAGGAAATGGAGAAATTCAGTCAGGCAGAAGTATATTTTACTATCGGCGTACCAACGGAGGAAGCAAACATCTTACCAAGTGCAGGAGAGGTTAAGATCGTTTCATTACAGGAAGCAGCAAAGGCTGTTTATCCCGAAAGATTATTTTCCTCGGGCGAAAGAGATCCCCACATCTGGCTTTCACCAAAGCGGGTGGAGGTAATGGTAGAAACCATTGCAAAAGAAATGTCAGCACGAGATCCTGAGAATCAAGCGGTTTATCAAAAAAATGCCGAAGATTATATTGCCAAACTTAAGGCTTTAGATCAGGAAATAACCACCGCTCTGGCACCGGTTCAAAATAAAAAAATTATTGTGTATCATCCGGCATTTGGTTATTTAGCCGATGATTATGGGCTGGAAATGATTGCCCTGGAAGAAGAAGGCAAGGAAGCAACCGCTCAGCAGCTTCAAGCGATCATTGACCTGGCAAAGAAAGATAATATTAAGGTTATTTTTTATCAGGCCGAAATTGATAGTAGTCAGTCTCAGGCTTTTGCCGATGAACTCGGTGGAAAAACGGTTCAACTAGCTCCGCTGGCGGAAAATTATATTGAAAATCTACAAACGATGGCAAAAACGATGGCCGAGGTTATGCAGTGAAAAATAAAGTCGTACAGGTGGATAATTTAACCGTCTACTATGGACAAACACCGGCAATTGCCGGTGTTTGTCTTGATGTTTATGAAGGTGAGTATTTAGGGATCATTGGACCCAACGGCGGTGGAAAAACAACGTTGCTAAAAACAATTTTAGGAATCAACCCGCCAACGGAGGGAACCGTCCAGATATATGGAGAGCCGATTGCGAAAAAACGGATACTGATGGGGTACGTTCCTCAGTATGCAGCCATGCATAAGACATTTCCGATTACGGTATTTGAAGTGGTTTTAACCGGTCGGATCAAAGCTGGCTTTAAACCCTTTTTTCATTACTCGGAAGAAGATAAGGAGATCGTCGTGAATTTATTGGCAAAGGTTGGGCTTAGTGATCTGGCAGACCGGCAGATTTCTCAGCTTTCAGGGGGAGAATTTCAAAAGATGTTAATCGCCAGAGCATTGGCAGTTAAACCGAAACTGCTGCTTTTGGATGAACCCACAGCCAGTGTCGATGCGGTATCACGTGAGCAAATATATGGTCTTTTAGAGGAACTCAACAAAGAAATGACGATCATTCTGGTGACCCACGATCTGCTTGCCGTATCCTCTTATGTGGGGCGACTAGCATGTTTGAATACAAAATTGGTTTATCATGGCGAGCCTGAATTGACGGAAGATGTGGTTAACCATCTTTACGGCTGTGCAGTTGATCTCATTGCCCATGGCGTTCCTCATCGGGTACTAAAGGATCACGGGGAGGATTGCTGAGATGTTAGATGCATTATCTAAATATCAATTTTTACAGAATGCTTTTTTTGCCGGGATTTTAGCCAGCATAGTTTGTGGGTTGATCGGAGTAATCATTGTTGAGCGAAAACTGGTAATGATGAGCGGCGGCATTGCCCATACGGCCTATGGTGGGGTTGGTTTGGGCTATCTGCTAGGTTTTGAGCCGATTATTGGGGCCTTTGTTTTTTCAGTCTGTGCCGCGTTGGGAATTGGTTATATTAATAAAAAGGGCGGAGCTGAATCGGATGTTGTCATCGGTCTGTTCTGGTCAGTTGGTATGGCACTGGGGATTTTTTTTATTGCCTTGATGCCCGGCTATCCGCCTGATTTGAGTTCCTATCTTTTTGGGAGTATTCTATCGGTTACACGCTTTGATCTTTATTTGATGATCGGCTTAACACTGATTGTCGTTTTTGTGGTGGTGGTGTTTTTTAATCATTGGAAGGCCTATCTGTTTGATGAGGAATTTGCTACTATTTTAGGTGTTAATACGACAATACTAGAGTATGGTCTTTTGATTCTGGTGGCAATGACCGTGGTGGTGCTGATTCGGGTTGTCGGAATTATTCTGGTTATTGCCTTGCTGACCGCCCCGGCGGCATCAGCGGGAATGCTTAGCTCAAATTTCAGAAATCGGATGTTTTATGCTATAATATTAGGGATTATCTTTTGCCTATCGGGCATGTGGATTTCGTATGAGATGAACATTGCTTCAGGTGCGACGATCGTTATTCTGTCAGTGGGATGTTATTTTTGTTTGTATCTGGGTCAGGCAATCAGACGCAAAATAAATCGGAACGCTCAGAAAAGTCGAAGTAAGCGGAATGAGGAAATCAAATGAAAAAGTTGGATATCCGTGAAGAACTGAAAAACAACGGCATGAAATCGACAAAACATCGGGTGGCGATTCTGGAGATACTGATAAAAAATGATCAGCCTGTTTCAGCCGAGAATATATTTTTTGACATACAGAAAATGGATGTGTCCATCAATTTGTCAACCGTTTATCGAAATCTTGAAGCTTTGGCAGAAAAGGGACTGGTGACAAAATTAAGTTTGTCGGGGGACAACCGTTCGGTGTTTGAGTATAATAAAATGGTTCATCGGCACTATCTGATTTGTTTGGGTTGTAAAAAGATCCTGGCCATTGAGCATTGTCCCATTAAAAGCTATGAACATCAAATTGAAGACGAAACCGATTATGAAATTGTTGGACACAAACTGGATCTTTATGGTTATTGTCCTAAATGTAAAAAAAATAATCCCGGCTATCAGCCAAAAAATTCGCAGGACTGAATTATGAAGATTTGTTAAAGATTTGTTAAGCGCATTGATAAAGTATACCGTGGATGCTATACTTTTTTCATGAAGAAAAAAGGAGCATATTGATGAAGCTGGATTACCGACTCACTGTTTTAGTAGGCCTGGGTTTTATGACTGTTAGTGCATTTTGGAGCCTGTATGATTTTGTGATTCCAATGATTATGTTAAAAGCCTTTGAATTTGGTGATACCATGGCTGGTGTGGTTATGTCCCTTGACAATGTTTTGGCGTTGTTTATGTTGCCTCTATTTGGGATGCTTTCGGATAATACCAGTACCAGGATGGGGAGACGGATGCCCTATATTTTAGGCGGTACGGCAATGGCAGTGGTCTCCATGCTGATCATTCCCTATGCGGTGATGGCCAATAAACTGGGGTTGTTTATTGTCGCCTTGGCTTTAGCACTGTTATCAATGTCCCTTTATCGATCACCGGCAGTGGCCCTGATGCCTGATGTGACACCAAAACCGCTTCGCTCCAAGGGCAATGCAGTGATTAATCTGATGGGTGCCGTCGGCGGGATTATGGTTTTGGCGATGGTCGCACTGCTGGCACCAGACAAAGCTAACATCAACTATTGGCCGCTGTTTTTGGGAACGGCCGGTGTTATGGTAGTGGGTGTCATTATTCTTAAACTGACCGTCAATGAACCGGCAGAAGTTATCAAAATGCGTCATAACAGTGCGACTTTGGGGATTGATGTTGAAGAAGCGGAGCATGACGATACCCTGGTCACTCATGAAAGACTTCCCAAAGAATATCGAAAGAGTCTGATTTTTATCCTTTTGTCGGTCGCCTTATGGTTTATGGGATATAATGCGGTAACCTCGGCCTTTTCTAAATATGCCATGGTTTCGTTGAATATGCAGGAATCCCAGTCGGCATCGATTTTAATGGTGGCCAGTATAGCCGCCATCATTTCTTTTATTCCAGTTGGGATTCTTTCTTCTCGGATTGGACGAAAGAAGATGATCCTTGTGGGTGTGGTGGTGCTGGCCACGGTTTTTGGAACATCGGCATTCTACACGGGATTTAATCCCCTGCTGTTTGTGTCTTTTGCTCTGGCTGGGATTGCCTGGGCGGCGATTAATGTCAATTCTCTGCCAATGGTGTTGGAAATGTCCAAGGGAGCCAACATTGGTCGCTATACCGGTTATTATTATACGGCATCGATGGCAGCTCAGGTGATTACACCGATTATTTCCGGTGCACTACTGGAACATTTGGGATATCATACCTTAATGCCCTATGGGGCTTTGTTTGTCGGGCTGGCATTTTTAACGATGATGATGGTGAACCATGGCGATTCAAAACCGATTATCGGGCCATCCAAGCTGGAGTTATTTGATGTGGCAGACTGATGATTTAGAGAAACGACGAGGCAGAAGATGATCATCATTATAACAATGGTAACCGTTGGCGTAATACTTTTATATCTGTTTATGATTTCGCCGGCTCAGTTGCCCCCCAATTCAGACACGAGACTCTGGCAATATCATTACGCCCATCGCGGCCTTCATAATAAGGATCGGTCGATTCCGGAAAACTCGGTGTTAGCCTTTGAGAAGGCCGTTGAGGCCGGATATGGGATGGAGCTGGATATCAATCTCAGTGCCGATGGACAGGTGGTGGTTTTTCATGATGACAATCTTCTGCGGGTCTGTGGTGTGGATAAATTGATCACCGATTGTTCCCTGATGGAACTTTTAGGATATCGCCTGGAACAGACCGGTGAAGGGATTCCCCTTTTGACGGATGTTTTGAAACGGGTCAATGGCCAAACACCACTTATCGTAGAGTTGAAAAACACCAAAAATTGGCAGCTGCTTTGTGAAAAAGCCGCAGCGATTCTGGATCATTATCCGGGCTCTTATTGTGTGGAGTCTTTTCATCCCGGCATTGTCCGATGGTTTTACAAAAATCGGCCGCTGGTGATCAGAGGACAGCTATCAGCTAACCATCGCAGCTTTGAAGAATTGCCGGTATGGCAAAGTCTAATGATTGCATCAATTCTGACAAACGTGGCGGCCCGTCCTCATTTTGTGGCCTATGACCATAAAGATGCCCATCATCGGCTCAGTCTTCGTCTTTTCCGCCAATTAGGCGGTAAACTGGCTGGTTGGACAATCCGAGATACGGATGATCCCCTGCGGTGCATGAGGTTTTTTGATGTAATTATCTTTGAATTTTTCAGACCAGCGGTTTAAAAAACAAGATTTTACAGAAAATAGTCTAAATACTAATCTATTTTTAATGAAAGATTGAGAAAATAGTAGGGTAAATAAAAGAACATGGGTTTATAATAGATACTAGCGGTAAAAAAGAAGTGATCAGGTTATTGTGAAACAGACAAACAACCTAGTGTTTTTGCGATCGCAAAAATTTAAGAGAAAGGGACTGATTTGAATTAGATTAGCAAAAGTAGGTAAGGTTACATGACAGTGTATATCGTGGCAGGAATAGCCATATTTATCATTTATATTTTGTTGCTGCTCCCGGGCAGGATGCCAAAGGAAGTCGATGATCGATTGTGGACCAGTTATTATGCCCATCGGGGCTTGCACCAAAAGGATAAGACAATCCCAGAAAATTCGATGGCAGCCTTTAAAAAAGCAGTCGATGCCGGCTATGGAATTGAAATGGATTTAAATCTTACCGCAGATGGAAAAATCGTTGTGTTTCACGACGATAATTTATTACGTTTGTGTGGAGTGGAGCGGTTAATAACCGATTGTACCTATGAGGAATTATTGGCCTATAACCTGGGAAACACGGAAGAGAAAATCCCTCTGTTTGACGAGGTTCTGAGAATGGTGGATGGTCGGGTTCCCTTAATTGTCGAACTGAAAAATACGAAATATCTCAATGAACTCTGTGCAAAAACAGCAAGTCAGCTTGATGAATATGACGGGCTTTATTGTGTCGAATCTTTTCATCCTTTAATTGTAAGATGGTTTTATAAGAATCGGCCTGATGTAGTAAGAGGGCAGCTTTCAGTCGGTAGAAAAAGTCTCAAAGGGCTGGATGTTAAGTTCTGGCAATGGTTGTTAATTATTTCATTTGGAACCAATTTTATCACGCGCCCGCATTTTATGGCATTCTGTCACGGGGATGCCCGGCGGAAATTGGGTCTTAGCCTGTTCCACTTGTTGACCGGAAGGCTGGTCGGATGGACAGTTCAGGATACCGATGACATTGAGTATTGCAAGAAAAAATTTGATGCAATTATCTTTGAATATTTCGAACCATGAGTTTAAGGCAAAAGGTCGTAGCAGATCAGGGGATGTGCTAGGCCTTTTTTGGGTTAAAGGAGTAAAGATTCCAAGAATTCTTTTTTATACTATTTAAAGAGCAGCGCTCATTGACAGACTTCGATTTTCACAATATACTTGAGAAAAGTAAGTAAAATTAATCAGGAGGAAGCAATGGCAATACGACAACTTCGGCTTGATGAGGATCCAATCCTCAGAAAAAAATGCAAAGAAGTAAACGAAATCGATGAAAAAATACAAATGATTCTTGATGATATGCTAGAAACATTACAGAGTATTCCCAATAGTGCTGCAATTGCCGCCAATCAGGTGGGTATCCTAAAGCGATTGGTGGTTATTAATATGGGTGAAGGGGTGATAAAACTGGTTAATCCCGAAATCATTGAGACCAGTGGCGAACAGGAGTGCACAGAAGGTTGTCTGAGTTTTCCGGGAAAATTTGGAACGACCATCCGTCCCCAAAAAGTTACTGTTAAAGCGCGCAATGAAAAGGGTGATGAAATCATCATTGACGGCGAAGATGATTTGGCCAAGTGTTTTTGCCATGAATTGGATCATCTGGATGGGGAAGTATTTATTGATAAGGTGATCACATTTCTTGACGTTTAAATATGGACCTTTAAAAGGTTTTAATAAAAGGATCGCATATGAAAATTGATCGGCTAATCGGGATACTATCGATTCTTCTACAGCAAAAAAAAGTGACGGCTCCTTACCTGGCAGAGATGTTTGAAGTCTCCCGCCGAACCATTAATCGGGATATTGAAGACATCTGCAAGGCTGGAATTCCGCTGACGACAACCCAGGGAGCAAACGGCGGGATCGCCATTATGGAAGGCTATAAGATCGATAAAACGCTATTATCATCAGCGGAGCTGCAGTCTATATTGGCAGGACTTAAGAGTCTGGACAGCATTGCCGGAACCAATCAATATCGGCAATTAATTGATAAACTGGCAGTGCGTGGGGGAGTGACCCAGCCGGATAATCATCTTGTTATTGATCTGTCCTCACACTATAAAAATTCATTGGCCCCCAAATTTGAAACCATTAAAAAAGCCATTGATCAGAGGCAGGTCATTTCTTTTTATTACTATTCACCAAAAGGCGAAAGCAGCCGACAGATTGAGCCTTATTTGATTGTCTATCAATGGTCATCCTGGTATATCTGGGGCTATTGTCCGGAGCGTTGTGATTACCGACTTTTTAAGCTCAATCGGCTCTGGAACCTGCAGGTGCTGGATGAGACCTATGAGCCCCGGATTCTGCCAGAATATAACACTCAGAAGCAATTGGCCATGCCCAGCCAGATTCATCTGGTGGCAGAATTTGACCCCGCTATGAAATGGCGGCTGATTGATGAATATGGGATGGACTCTTATCAAATGACCAGGGAAGGAAAACTCCGCTTTGAATTTTATTTCTCAAGCCAAGAAAATCTTTTTAGTTGGCTGCTGAGCTTTGGTGATGGGGTAGAATTAATAAAACCTGAAGCACTAAGAGAAGACATTTTGATGATTGCGAAAAAAATTGCTGAAAAATACCAGTGATTGATTTAAACATGACAGACTGGTGTCGTGATTAGTCAGGTAGAATAAACTAAAAACAAGGAGGATTAAGAAATGAAATTTGAAGCACCGATGCTGGTGGTGGATGATATCAATCGTTCACGGGCTTTTTATTGTGATGTTTTTGGTTTGGAAGTGGTGATGGATTTTGGTGAAAATATTACCTTTAACGCAGGATTTTCGCTGCAGGATAAAGCGCTTTGGGCGAAATTTATTAATGCCGACGAAAAGTCGATTGTCTATCGGGGTAACGATATGGAGATGTACTTTGAAGAAGAAAATCTTGATGACTTTTTAAAACATCTGAAAAGTTTTGAAGGGATAAACTATTTACACGATGTCGAGGAAGCCGCCTGGGGGCAGCGAGCCATCCGCTTTTATGATCCGGATTACCATATCATCGAAGTGGGCGAAAGTATGGCCATGGTTTGCCGGCGTTTTCATGACCAGGGGATGACGGTGGATGCCATTGTGGAGCGGACCATGATGCCAGCGGAAGCGGTTAAGAGTTTTCTATTATAAATAAGCTTAAATTTAATCTAAATAGGAGAATCCCTTATACAGAAATGTGAAGGGATTCTTTTCCGTTGTTTTTAGAAATGTTATAATAAAATAGTTGAAATTGAGAAAAGAAGGATATAAATATGAGCAGAGACATTATCATCCGTAGGGCGAAGGCCTCAGATGCACAAGACTTACTGGGCATTTATGCGCCCTATGTCAGAGAAACCGCGATTACCTTTGAATATACCGTCCCGTCCCTTAAAGAATTTAGTGAACGAATAAATAAGACCTTAACTAAATATCCTTTTTTAGTGGCCGTGCATGAAGCGCAAATTCTTGGCTATGCTTATGCTTCGGCGTTTAAAAACCGGGCCGCCTATGACTGGGCGGTGGAAACCACCATCTATGTCAAACAGGACAACCGTCAAAGCGGGGTGGGAAAAAAACTCTACCAGAACTTAGAGGCAGTTTTGAGAAAGCAGAACATTTGTAATTTGTATGCCTGCATTGCCTATCCCAATCCCGGGAGTATCGGTTTTCATGAACACCTGGGCTTCCAAACCATTGGTCATTTTTCAAAATGCGGTTATAAATTTGAAACCTGGTATGACATGGTCTGGATGGAAAAAATAATTGGTGAGCATGGTGCCAATCCAAAATCAGTTATCCCCATCACTGAATTGGAGGCGTAAATAGTTAAACCGGGCTTCGAGTCGGTATTGCCGATGTCATTATTGGGCGCAGTATCAAGTAAAATTTTTAAAATAGGGAAAGCTAAAAAGTGCAGCGGATTTAACAAAAAAGCAATAGACAAATCACAAAAAAAAGAATACACTGTGAATAAAAAAATTTACGAAATAGATCTTAACGATGCATAAAAATTAAACTTGGAGGCGCATAGTGAAAACGATCAACTTAAAACTGATGCTGATTCATCGTGGAACACGGACCCATTCGATCACTCAAATTGAGCCCATCGGTCATATGTCATTGGCGGAAATGATGGCCAGTAAAGGACTTGATGTAGCTGTTTTTTCCGGCGAGCTGTTAAGAGGACTGGAATTTCTGGATCGGAGTGGCGCGGATAAAAATACGGTGGTGGGTTTATATTGTGATTATGAGAATCAGTCGGCCGTTTTAAGTTTTACCAAAGAAATAAAAAAGCGCTATGGTGCCATTGTTTTTATCGGCGGGCCCCAGACGGTGGGTTTGGGTGAAGACTTTTTGCGCGCCAGCCAGGCCGATGCGATTATGCGGGGAGAAGGTGAGTATTCCCTTTACGAAGCGATCCACGCCATTCAAAATGAAGCAAGAGAACGATGGGAAAATATCTCCGGTATGTGTTCATTTCGGAATGATGGCAGCTATTATGATAATGACATTTATCCAGCCATTGAAAATTTAGACGAATTGCCAATCATCACCGGTACAATTAAATCTGCCCAGCATCAGGGCATTAATCATATGGCAGTCATGTCAGGACGAGGGTGTCCTTTCCACTGCTCTTTTTGTTATGAGGGGGGAAACAGCAAGAACGTCCGGCGCCGCAGTGTTGAAAATGTGATGAAAGAAATCCGCTGTCGGCTTAAACAAAACCCCAATGTGAAGTACATCTTTTTCGGCGATGATACCTTCACCCTGGACAAGGAACGGGTGCGGACTTTTTGTGACCAACTCAAAGAGTTGCGCAAAGAACACGATTTTGTCTGGTTCGCCGATGCCCACGTCAATATTGTCATCAAGTATCCGGAAATTGTAAAAATGATGGTGGATGCTGGTCTGGTGCGGATGCAGATCGGCATTGAGAGCTGTAACCAGCATATCATTGATATTTATAACAAAAAAATAAAGCGGGAAGGACTTTTTGACGTCATCGAGATCTGTCACGCCGCCGGATTGCCTCAATTGGTGGGGAACATCATCATCGGCGGGGCACTGGAAACCCGGGAAACCCTGGATTTTACCTTTGATACGGTTAATGAAATGATTAAAGCTGGTCGGGGGATGGTAGAAGTCGTCAGCACCTTTTATATGCCCTTCCCGGAAACCGCGATGTCAAAAGATCCCGCAGCCTTCGGGATTATTGTAAAGGATGAAAAAGCCCTTACATCGGTGGGTGATTTTCCGGTGATTGAAACTAAAACTCTGAGCATCGAAGAAATCTGTGCGGCTCGAAATGCGTTTTTCGAAGAAAATATCAGACTGATGCGAAAAATGCTAAACGATGGCGAAATTCCTGATGCGGTCATTTTACAAAGCTATGCGCTCAGTGAAAAATACGGTCTCAGTGGGATGTGGCAGGGACTGGCCTATTCCCGGTACCCCTATTTTGATGCCCAGTATAAAGCCCGCGTTCGTGGGGATAAGCTGACGAAAGATTATCCCGGAGAGACGGTGTTTGCGACGCACCCGCAACGGATCGCTCTGCTTTCTCTGACCCCCGAGCTGGCGGCAGAAATTCCGGCGTTAAACGGATTTGTTTATTCTCCCTTTGAATTTGAAGTTTTAAAATATAGCTCCGGAAAACTGGCGATGTTTGAGATGGCCAAAATACTTTTTCCGGAATACCAGAAGAGCTTTGAGAATTTTGACGCGTTTAAGTTGCATCTGCTAGATACTATCAAAAAACTCGAAGCTGTCGGTATGTGTGTATTGTCAGGTTCACTGAGTGCGAAAGTGGCAGATAAAGAATGGGAGAATCGGGGAGAAACAGTGAAAAAAACAGTTGAGGATGTTGTGAAAAATAAGTTTATGCTGTTTAAGTTATCAACCATTGGGATGGAAATTGCCGGCTTTAGCCGAAACGGTGCCTTTCTGGGTATCTATGGTCTGGCAAGCTATCTGGATTCGAAGGGTTATGACACCATTGTTTGTGAATGCCGACCAGATCAGGCGATCGATTATTTGAAACGATACCCCTTCAACGAAATTTGCGGTATTGGCTTTTCGGTAGACTTTGAAAATAAGCATGTGGTTAAAAAAGTCAGTGCGGCAATTACACAAATGCATAATATTCCAGTGCTGATTGGCGGACCCGAAGCCATTTCTCTGGATGAAGACGATCTGCGTCAGTCTCAAGCGGTAGCCATTGTCAGAGGCGAAGGTGAACTGGCAATGGTGGCGGTTCTCAATGCCTTAAAAGAAAACAGAAGCCTGGATGGGATTGCCGGAATCTGTTATCTCAACGAAAAAGGTGAGTATATCGATATGGGCGAAGGTCCAGTGGTAGAGAATCTGGATGAACTACCGTTTCCGGCCTATCATAAAAGCATTACTCCGATTGATTATGCCAGCCTTTATCTCATGAGCAGCCGGGGCTGCCCCTATCATTGTGTTTTCTGCCATGAAGGAGCCTTGAAGCGGCCAATGCGGCAGCGGAGTGTAGCAAACGTTATTGCCGAAATGAAACATTTTCTCCTTAAATACCCGGAGCTCAGTTATTTTAAATTCTGTGACGACACCCTGGTCACCGACCCTAAATGGCTGGATACCTTTTGCCGTGAGGCTAAAGCGCTTCAGGCCGTGAAACCCTTTCAGTTCTATTGTGAGGCTGATGTGGTGTCCTTAAGCAGGCGACCGGAAGTCCTTAAGTTGATGGTGGATGCCGGCCTTAACCGGCTTCAAATTGGTATTGAAACCGTGGATAAGGCGATGCTCAAGATTTATCGTAAAAATATTTCACCGGAAATGGTGGAAACTGTTGTTAAAGCGGCCTACGATGCCGGGGTGCAGCAGGTCTTCGGAGCGTTGTTAGTGGGTGGTCCCTTTGAAAATCGTGAGCACATTGAAAAAAACAAGGCCTTCGGCGCCAAACTGTTGCGATTGGGCCCGGGGATGATGGAAATTGCGCCCAGTATTGTGATGCCCTACCCGATGACCGATATTGGGCTGCACCCCGATAAATACGGGCTGACAATTTACGATAAACAGGGACTGGGCTGTATTTCTGATTACCCGATTATGGATAGCGAAACCATGGATCGTCGGGAGATCATGGCGGCCTATCAAGAATACCTTCAGAGCTTTGTCGATGAGATCAAGATCATGCTTAGCGATGGCGAACTGGGTCATGAGGATATTTTAAGGTGCTATCAAACATCGATGGCTTCAAATGGGCCCAAATATTGGATTAATATTATTTCTCATCATAAGCCGACCTTAACCGCTTATTACACGATGCTGGCCCGGGAATCCGCCAGCCGGGTTATCGATGTCGATCCGGCTGAGCTGCCGAATTGGCGACCTCAGCGAATGATTGAGATGTGGCGGGATGTCGATTTTTCCCAGGGCTATCCACTGTTATGGGGTGAGGCATTGTCACCCTTTGAATACGAAATTATGAAATACTGTACCGGCAAAAGTACCATCTTTAGCATTGCTGAGATCCTTTATGAGCGATTCGGAAAACCATTTAATGAGGGTGTGGATGAATTAATGGAGCGGATCATTGAAACTCTGAAAGTTTTTGATAAAAAATATTGGTTGCTTGTTGTTCCGTACTAGAAAATGGGTAATAAAATGAAAATACTACTTAGCAATGTGTCAAAAAAATACGAAACAAGCGCTCATGATTATTTGGGACTCTTTTATCTGGCCGGAGCGCTGGAAGAAGCTGGGTTTGAACCCCTTGTTTTTCATGGCAAACCGGAACACCTGCTGGAACAGGTAAAAAAGAACCAGCCGGATGCCGTGGGCTTTTCCTGTGATTTTGATAATGTTCAAATTATTGAGGATTTATCTAAAAAAATAAAAGCAATCGATAATATTCCCATTGTGGTTGGTGGCCCTCAAAGCATTGGTCTGGGGCAAAAGTTTTTAGAAGACAGTCAGACCGATTTTATCTTAAGAGGCGAGGGCGAAGTGTCATTGCCGCTGCTTCTTAAGGCTGTTTTAAAAGAAGAGGGGGACTTAAGTGCGATCAACGGATTGGCAATGATCAAAGACGGGATTTTCAGAGAAACCCCGCCGGAAATTATCTCCGATCTGGATGCCCTGCCGCTGCCGGCCTATCACGCCTCACTACATATTGATCACGCTTATGGCAAGTTGATTTTTACTGGTCGGGGCTGTCCTTATCAATGTGCCTATTGTGCGCCCAGTCCTGGCAAGCACAAGGTTCGGTTGCGCAGCATGCCGTTAGTGCTGGAAGAAATCAGACTAAACCTAAAAAACAATCCGGATTTAAATTATATTATTATCATGGACGATACCTTTACCCTCAATCGGGAGCGGATTGAAGCATTTTGTCAAGGGATGAAAGAAATTAGAAAAGACCGCGATCTGGTCTGGTATTGCGAATGTCATGTGGGCCGAATCAAAGACTGGATGGATATTCTGCCGACGATGATTGAGGCCGGGCTGATCCGCTTGCAGATTGGTATTGAGTCTGGTGATCAGAAGGTTGTTAACCAATACAACAAGCATGTACAGATTGATGACATCATTGAATTTGTGACTTACGCTGCCGACTGTGGACTGACCCAAATTGCTACTAACTTTATTGTCGGCGGTCCTGAGGAAGAAGAGGGGGCAACCGCGACGCTGATAAAAACCCTGATTAATCAGGCTCCCGGGGTTATTGATATTATTACTGGCTTTTTAAGAGCTTATCCCGGTACCCCGATCTTTGAGAATCCTGAAAAATTTAATTTACAACTGCATGATCAGTCAGGTCGCTTATCTGGCGATGACTATCCTTTTGTTACGCCATTGGGATATAGCCAGGATCAGGTGATGAAAAACCGTCAAGAACTCAATAAGGTCATTCGGCAAAGCATGCAACATAAAATCAAAAATCATGAATTAAAACAAAATGCGGTAATGAAACAGTTTAAAGCCGCCCTGAATTATGGTATTAGGAGCCGCTGGTTTGAGGAAATTTCTGCCAATCCAAGAGCCTATGAATATTATTATGTCTTGTATTTGAATGAAGGACAGGCTTTTGAGCCCGCTCTGGATTTCACCCGGGACTACCCACAGCGTACCTTTGAATTGTGGCGCACCATGACCTTTACCGAAGGTTTTCCCAAACTTGACGGTATGGCGCTTTCGCCGCTGGAATATGAGCTACTGCTGCGTTGTGCCGGAAAAAGAAGCCTGGCCGAGTTAGAAACTGAATTGTTTTTAAGGTTCGGTGGTCCCTATCAAAACCAGGCCGAATTCCATGAAAAATTAGTTGATATTTTATATCAATTTAATTTTAAATATTGGTTAACCCATTTTATGATTTAGCCAAAAAATTTAAGGAGGAAGAACATGAGTATTGATGGAGCAAGAGCGTTGGCCGCAAAAGTATTAACCGATGAGGCATTGGCAAAACAACTGGATGAAGCAAAAACTGGGGCAGAATTTGACGCAGTGGTTGCAAAATTAGGTTACAGCTGTACTGCTGATGAATTTCATGCTGCTTTTAAAGAAGCACAAGCCAAACAACCAATCACAGATGATCAATTGGATCAGGCTGCTGGCGGTTTAAGTATTGTTGGCGTGGATTATGCCTTTACAGCAACACAAACAGCGAGAGCTTAATAAGCGAAGAAGGGGTTCTGCCCCTTCGAAGGCTGTCGGTGCTAGGTTATTTTGACAGCCTTCGAAGGGGGAGAAAGAGACGATGGAACTATTATTGATTAAATCACATCGCTATGTCAGCGGTTATATTCCCGGCAGTAATCTGGGAATGAATATATTGATCCAACTCTTAAGACAAAAAGGCTATCAGGTTGAGATGTTTCAGGGTTATGCCAAAGAAGCATTGAATTATGTTGTCGATTTGATGAAACAAGAAGACATACCCAAAATCATCGGTTTCTACTGTGATTTTAACAATGTTCACTGGGTGAAAACATTTGCTCAGGAAGTAAAAAAACGCTATCCCGAGGTGATCCTGCTGGCCGGAGGGCCGCAAACCGCTGGGATGGATGCCAAATTTTTAAAAGAAACCGCCATTGCGGCGGCCTGTATCGGCGAGGGTGAAGAAACCATTCTGGAGTTGATGGATTATTTTATCAAAAACAAAGGTTCTCTCAATGAAATTCAAGGAATTATTTATCTCGATAAAACAGGAACCCTGGTGGAAACCGAACCACGAAAGCCTCCGGAAGAACTGGATGATATTCCCTGGCCGGATATTACGCTGACCAACGATTATAAGTATTATCAGTTGCTACCGATCTTGACTGGTCGGGGTTGTCCCTTTGGTTGTACCTTCTGTTATGAAGGGGCTAATGCCAAAAGGGTTCGGCGTCATTCGGTGCCATCCCTGATGACTGAAATCCGGGAGAATTTCAGGCGCGATCCGGCCATCAATTATATCAACTTTCTGGATGATACCTTTACGCTGGACCATAAGCGGGTTAACCAGATTTGTGAAGAAATAAAAGAGATCCGCAAAGACTATGATTTTGTCTGGTTTGCCAGTGCTCACATCTCAACGATTGATAAGCATCGGGAGATGGCAAAAAATATGGCGGTGGCAGGGCTAAAAAAAATATTCTTTGGTTTGGAATCCGGCAGTGATAGGGTTTTAAAGAGTTACAATAAAAAAATAAACAAAAAAATGGTGGTGGATGTCATTGACCATTGTGTTGAATCGGGGATTCATGGCATTTCTGGCAACATTATTATTGGCGGTCCCCACGAAACGGCGGGAACCATTAAAGAATCTGAAGATTTGATTATGGAATTGCTTTACCGGGCTCCGGGACAGTTTGAAACGGCTTATTTTTCATTTCTGCCCTATCCCAAGACGCCCATTACGCTTAATCCGAAGAAATTTGGGATGGAAATCTATGAGGAACTGATTGATTGTTGCAATGAGGATATTCCCCTTTCCCGCACCAAAGAACTGGATTTTACGGATCTGATCAATATTCGCTTGCAGGCCAACAAACGACTCCAGAATGAAATGCGCAAAATCTATTTTGATGGAAAAATCCCCGAAGCGGTGATTCTGGATTCCTACCGACTGGGTCGACAATACGGGGTTTTTACCCGTTGGAATGACTATGTCTATAAAAATATTCCGATTGATGATGCGTATTGGAAAATGCGCGCCTCGGATGAGTATGTTTTGAGTGTTGAGTTGGGAAAAAATAATGAAGCGGCGATTGTCCACCGAACCTTTGAACTGTGGCTTTACACCGATGTCAGTGGTAAAAAACCACAGATATTTGATCAGGAACTGGATGAAATTGACGATACCCTGCTAAAATTATGCAATGGCAAGCTGTCAAAAAAAGAAGTTCTGCAACAGGGGAAAATGAAACTCGATCCGCAGGGAAAAAATGCCAATTTCTATCGCCAGGCACAGCAAGCCCTTGATAAATTGGAGGGGAATAAGTGGATTTTATACCGGAAGCCTTAAACAAGAAGCCCGAAGTTCTGCTAATCTACACGCAACGGATGATCCGCGGACGGACCTTTGAAATGATTGAAAATCTGGGCATTCTAACGCTGGCGGCTCAACTCAATGCCAATGGCTTTGAGGCAAAGGCTTATACGGGCATTACCACCGATGCGGTGAAAACCATTAAAAATATGAAAGACCGCCTGTTTGCGGTCTGTTTTTGTTTGCGAGGCATGTTGCCGAGCTAATGGTCTGAAAGAAGACCTGTCACCTGGCTAATTGGGAAGACAAGCTGTAAGCAAGGGCGTTTCCGGCGACGGAAGGGTCTGAAGGAAGCTGATGGCGGTTGTTGGAACGGAACGCAAGTGAACCAGTGTTGGTATATATGATGGATAACCTTTCAAAAAGTGGGAACGTCCGAAAATTAGCTGAGTCATATATATTTGGATGGTCGTTTTAACAGCAAGCGGAGTAACTTAACCTCGGAAGTACTGTATCTGAAGCTGTAGGTTTGTTCACAAGGGAAACCAAGGGACAAAAGGAAGGTGCAGTATGCAGATGAAGCCATAGTAGTGATGAACATCACGCCAATGAAAGCCAGTAATGGACTGGAGGAGAAAACGTGAAGGATGCTGTTTTTATAACGGTGACGGATCGGGGTCAAAAGTCCCGATCTGATGCGAAGGGCGGAAGAAATCTCAAAGATTACTTTGAAACATGGGAAGTAAGAGCGAAGGTGTTAAACGAAGGCTGAAAGGCCGGAAGGTCCGAAAGAATTGGCATAAAATACCATGCGAGTCCTTTTGACGACACAGATTTGAAGTAATTCGTGGAATAAAGATAAGATTGCCAGAGTGCTAGAAACGTCAAAGGAAACGAATGAAGAACAGATAGCTTAAACGGAGAGTGCCGGAAAAGTAAAGCAGGAATGGAGGTGGAACATGAAGAAATGGTACAGCCTGATCGATAAGATCTATCGAAAAGAAAATTTGGAGCTGGCCTTCAGAAAGGTCAAACGGAACCATGGAGCTCCCGGAATTGATGGAGAAACGGTTTTGGACTTTAATGAAGCACTGGAAACGAATATTGAGTTTCTTCATGAGAAGCTGAAAACCAACACCTATGAACCAGACCCGGTCAGACGGGTAGAAATTGAAAAGCCGGATGGCGGCATACGATTGTTGGGGGTACCGACCGTCAAAGACAGGGTCGTCCAACAAGCCATTGTGAATATCATTGAACCAATCTATGAACCAACCTTCCATCCATCCAGTTATGGATACCGCCCCAACCATTCCCCACAGCAAGCTGTTGCCAAGGCCGAACGCTTTATGAATCGGTACGAACTGACAGAAGTTGTGGATATGGATCTGAGCAAATGCTTTGACACCCTTGATCATGAGATTTTAATGCGGGCGGTGGCCGAACGCATCAGTGACGGAAAAGTTTTAGGGTTGCTCAGGAAGTTTCTGAAATCCGGGGTGATGCAGAGCGACCGATTCATCGAAACAGAAATCGGCAGTTGCCAGGGAGGCGTCATTTCACCGTTGCTCAGCAACATCTACCTCAATCAGTTTGACCAGAAAATGAAGGGCAAAGGCCTGCGGATCGTTCGATACGCAGATGATATCCTCATCTTTGCAAAAGACAAACAGACAGCCGGCAATTACAAAGCCTACGCAACTAAAGTTCTGGAAGAAGAATTGAAACTGAAGGTAAATGAGACGAAAACCAGGCTGACCAGTGTGAGAGAAGGCGTGACATTCCTGGGGTTCGTGATTTATGCGAAATATCTGGTGATCAATCCCAAACGGATCAAACGTTTTAAGGGCAAAATCAGAAACATAACCAGAAGAAATGCCGGAAGGCCACTTGAAAAAGTGATTAAAGAGCTTAATCCAGTGCTCCGGGGATGGTTGAATTATTATCGGATCGCCAACATAAAATCATTGATTACAGAGATGATGTCATGGATTCGGCGCAGGTTGCGAATGATAAAGATGAAGCAATGGAAAACATATAAAGCCATGCATAAGGAAATGAGAAAACAGGGGATCAAAGGTAGTGGTGAAAAGATGGCGGTGACGAAATGGAAGAATTCAAATGTCCATATCATCCACATGCTACTCCCGAATCAGTACTTTGAAGACTTGGGACTCATCGATTTAGGTCAATATAAAGTTGGATTACTGTCGAATTATTATTAATTCGATGAGAGATTTCAGGAGCCGTGTACGGCAAACGTAAGCACGGTTCTGTGAGAGCAAAGAAATCCGGACTAATTATCCGGATTTCTAGCTACTCGATACTGTGATTTTGATAATCAGTCAGCGGTGGCTGCCATCATCAGCTATTTAAAAAAACATTATCATTTTTACGTTGTGTTAGGAGGCCCTCAAACCCTCCATATGACTGAAAAGGATCTGGGCAGCTTTCAAGCCGACGGTATTTTAAAAGGAGAAGGCGAAGAAACCCTCTTAACCTGGTTAAATGCAAAAATCAGGGGCGAAGCGGTCCTTGTTCCCGGAGAAATCCAGCCAGCTCAGAATGCTGATTACATCTATCTGGAAGACTTTTCAAAGTATGCCTTGCCCCGAAATGAAGATGTGCTTGATTATCATGAACGTCCACTGTTGTCAGTAATTACGGCCAGAGGCTGTCCCTATCGTTGTGCTTTCTGCTTTGAGGGGGGAAATTCTAAAAATTTGAGAATGCGAACAGCGAAAGATGTGCTGGATGAAATAGAAGCCCGCTTAAAAAGAAGTCAACGACCCCGGTACCTGTTTTTTTGCGATGATACCTTTACCACCAATCCGGTCAGGCTGCGGAAAATCTTATCTGGAGTAAAACGGCTAAGGGAAAAATATGATTTTGTCTGGTTTTGTGAAGGTCATCCCGGATTTCTGGTGAAACATCTGGAATTCATTAGAGAAATGATTGACAGCGGCATGGTGCGAATGCAAATCGGCATGGAGTCCGGGGTCGACGATGTGCTCAAAGCTTATGGTAAACAGGCCAGCCCCGAGGACATCAAAAAAGTGGTTGAGATCTGCTATGCTGCCGGATTACCGCAACTAACCGGGAATTACATTATCGGCGGGGCCTTTGAAACAGCCGAAACATTGGCTACAACCACTAGAAAAGCGTTAGAATTACTGGATCTGGCCCCCGGAATGCTGGACTTATCGACAACGTTTATTATGCCCTTGCCCGGTACCCAGATTTATAATCAACCTGAAAAATTTGGGATCGTTCTGGAAGACCGGGAATGCCTTACCAACCTGGAGGATTTTCCGGTTAATCATACCAAAGAATTATCGCTGCCGGAAGTCTGCATGGGTCGCTCCCGATTTATTACCGCAGTTTCTAATAAAATGAAAGAACAATATGAACACGGTCTGATTACCAAAGAACGGATTCAAGCCGATTTCAAGCTGGCTTTTAACTATGGGATTGCCGCGGGATATCTTAAATTTATTTATGGTAAAAATAATCTGATGGTGGAGTATTATAAAAAACTGATCGACTATCAGGGTCTTCTTAAAGAATGGCATGAACTCAGTGAGCAAGAAAAAAACACCTGGGTCATCCAGAGGATTCCTGATTTTTCGCTGTTTGATATCAATACGCTAAGTCAGTTAGAAATCGATATTCTGGCCGGCGCGGGTAGCGATACGATTGGAGAAACAGCAGAAAAACTGAGTTTATCCGCTGAGAAGATCGGCGTGTTGCTAAAAGGCCTGAGTGACCGGTATTTTGTTTTGTTCTCGCCATTTATTTAGTCTGTGGTGAGCTAAAACCGACCGCACTGTCGATAAGTACGGGAAAGCTCAGAGCATTTTATTGCCTCAATTATAAAATCAAAGGAGTGGGACATGAAAAAAAATTGGATAATATTATCCACCCTGGGCGTTCTGGTTATTGGCGGGTTGCTTTGTTTTGGCTGTACCAGCACGGTCAAAGAAACCGGTAAGTTATCAGTGGATGTGGTTTATCCGTTCTCCCAGGAATACAGTGCCTCCTTCAAAAATGGCATTGAACTGGCCGCCAGGGAAATCAATGATCAGGGCGGAATCCTTAACCAACCGATCGAAATCAACTACAATGATGACGGCAACAACACCAATACGGCGGTCGAAGTGGCTACCCGGATTGCCGAAAAAGCAGGTTTTCCAATTGTTATCGGACATCGAAGCACCGATGATGTGCTAAAGGTCGGGAATATCTATAAGCAGAATAACAAGCTGCTTTTTGCGCCCATTATTGCCAGTTCAAAATTGAATCGCCCTGAAAATGAAGGCGCCTATCTCTGCGCGCCATCGGATGACGCCATGGCCGATGAAATGGTAAGAAGTATGGCCACCCAGGGAATCCAAAGAATCGCGGTTGTTCATAGCGCCGGCAATACCTATGGCAAAGATTTTATTCAAAAAGTTGAAGAACATGGTGCTGAAGTGGGCATTGAAATTGTCGATGCGGTTTCTTATCTGCCCAATCTTGATTATTTTCGTTATTATCTAAAAAAATGGGACAGTTTGGGGGTCCAGGCGATTGTTACCGCCTGTGTCGGAAATGACATTACGGTGCTTTATGAGTATCTGGAAAAAACCGGTAACACCCGGCCAATTTTTGCCAGCTATGACATTGAGATTCAGCCCTATATTATTCCTACGAACATGAAAAATCTGACCCAGGTTACCAGTTATTTTAACAATACCGCCGCGGCTGGCCCGGAATCGGCATTTATTAAGGCTTATCAGAAAGCTTATGGGAAGAACCCGGATGTGCCAGCCGCCCAAGCCTATATGTCGCTGCATCTGGCCGCAGATGCGGCGAGTGCGGCCCAGAGTCTGGAAGTAGAAACGATAATAAAAGTGCTGGGAGAAAACAGTTTTGAGACGGTCTATGGCAGTTTAGACTTTGATAAACGGTTGATTGATGGGATTCCGGTATTTCAAAAGATTTATATCAATGATCAATTGGTGCCCAGGGAAAATTTGACGGGGGGAGGACAAAGCGGTGAGTAAATCCATTTTTCAGAACAAAGAGGATAAAAACACCAAAAAAAGTGAACACGCCGCTTTGATGACCGTTATCGGTCCGGGGAACCTGCTGATTCTACTGGGAATTATCATTTTTTTAGTCTGCGTGGTTATTTATTCGATGACTGTTCCGATTAATATCACCACCACCCTCGACGCCGTTGTATCTTATGGTGAGGGAACGGCCCAAGTAGTGGTTGAAAATGAAGGGATTCTGACCCAGCTGAGTGTTTCCGATGGCGATTATGTGAAAAGAGGAGATTTGCTGGGGGTTGTGACTGTCGAGAACACAGCAGCTCAGATCACGAGTGGAGCAGTGCTGACAGAGGAAGAAAAGAGCAGATTTAAGCGACAAACGATGATTGTAGCGATGGAAAGCGGGATGATAGCGGGACTAAATTTTGGAGATGGGGCATTTTTACCGAAAAACTCGACCCTGTGTCAAATTGTCAAACGGGAAAATGAAGACACCACCGTGGTGGTGCTGGCTTATTCCAGCTATGAAGACGCCATTAATGTTAAGCAAGGCGATCCGGTCTTTGTTGCGGTTGAATCGGCATCCACCGATGACTATGGCTATTTAAGAGGGATTGTACGAAGTGTTAAGCGAAGCGGTTTGACTCAGGATCAAGAAAATCCGCTGGAAATGCAAATTATTATTGATCCCAAGGTGGATGATCAGGGAAATTATATCTGGACCAAAAAAAACAACGGTTTTAGTGGTGAAATCACGACGGGAACCTCTGCCAGTGCAATCATTTTTACGGATCGCTTATATCTCATTGATATGATTATCTCCTAGAAAGGCGGCCAGACGCATGACGAAATCAGAAGCAGAGAAAAGTCGGGATGAGAAAGAAAAACGGCCTAAAATAGCCAGGGTACCCGTGGTTTTGCAAATGGAAGCGGTCGAATGCGGGGTCGCCTCGCTCTCGATGATTTTGGCCTATTATGGGCGCTATGAAACCCTCGAGACGCTTCGGATTGATTGCGGAGTATCCCGCGACGGGGTAAAGGCCGGAAATATTGCCAGGACTGCCCGACTTTATGGTCTTAATTCCCAGGGTTTTGTCTGTACGGTGGATAAGTTAAAAGAAATGCAAATGCCAGTGATTATTCACTGGGATTTTAGTCACTTTGTTGTTCTGGAAGGGTTTAAGAACGACAAGGTTTATTTGTGCGACCCGGCTTCAGGAAAACGGGTAATCACTCCAGAAGAACTGGGACAGATGTTTACTGGGGTAGTGATTGAGTCCCGGCCGGGACCGGAATTTAAAAAGGCCGGAGAAAAGCCCGATGTCTGGAAGGCACTGTTTAAACGCCTTTCTCAAACCGGTATTTCACCCTTGCTTTATGCCCTGGTGTTGGGGGTATTGTTAGTTATTCCCGGTCTGATTATTGCCAATTATGCAAAAATATTTGTCGATTATTACCTCGATAATACCGAAAAATTTGATATCCTGATTTTTATTTTTATCCTCTTAAACACGGTGGTGCTCCAGGCCATTCTCAACTGGTTAAAGGAGAACGCGCTGGTGCGGATGGAGAACTATATCGCCATTGACAGTGCGGGTACTTATCTTCGTCACGTCCTCCGCTTGCCGGTAGAGTTTTTTAATCAGCGCCAATCCGGGGATATCAATAGCCGGATGCAAAGCATCAATACCGTGGCAACGGCGTTATCAAGCAATCTGGCTCGTATTCTGGTCAATCTGGTTACTGCATTTTTGTATTTAATCCTGCTTTTTCAGTACAATGTTGTGTTAACCTTAATCGGCATTGTGATCACCGGGATCAATATTTTCTTGCTGCAATATACAGCTAAAAAGAATGCCGATAACAACCGGGTGTTACTCCAGTATCAGGGCAAATCGATTGGCTGGATCATGGTTAATCTAAAATCGATCGAAACCATAAAATCGATTGGAGAAGAAGATAACTTCTTTACCCGCATCGCCGGACTCAGTGCCGAAACCCTGGCGGTGGAGCAGCGTATGGGTCGGATGGAAGCCGTGATCTCCGTTTTACCCACCCTGATGACTTCGATTTTAACAGCCCTGATCTTTACCATCGGTAGCGAGTACGTGTTAATGGGAGCGATGACCATTGGTACTTTTGTGGCCTTTAACACGCTGATGACGGGCTTTACTCAGCCAATGAGCGAGCTGGTCAGTACCAGTGCCGCCTTGCAGGGGATGATCGCCGATATTGCGCGCTTGGATGATGTGGAAAAATATCCCGAAGATATCGCCCTGGAATCAGAAAAGCTTTCACTCGATGGCTTTGATTGTGATCAATTAGAAGGTGAGATTGAGATCCGGGATTTAACCTTTGGCTATAACCGACTCTCAGATCCGATTATAGAGGGCTTGAACCTGAAACTTCGGGCTGGCGGTTCGATTGCCCTGGTCGGTTCATCGGGAAGCGGTAAATCGACGATTGCTAAAATGATTACCACCCTTTATCAGCCCTGGAGCGGCGAAATACGCATTGATGGTATTGATATTAAAGCGATTCCAGCCGAACTACGGGTCAATACGATGAGCTCAGTGGATCAGGAAATTGTGATGTATTCAGCCTCGGTGCTGGATAACATTACCATGTGGGATGAAACCATTGCCGTTGAGGATGTGATAAAGGCCACCAAAGACGCCTGTATTTATGAGGATATTCTGGCGCTGCCCAATGCCTTTGACCACATCTTAAGCGAAGGCGGAAAAAACTTAAGTGGGGGCCAACGGCAGCGACTGGAAATCGCCCGGGCCTTATGCAAAAATCCCCGGATTCTGGTCATGGATGAGGCCACCAGTGCCTTAGATACCGCCACCGAAGCAGAAGTCAGTGAAAATATCAAAAAGCGCGGCATCAGTACCATTCTGGTAGCCCATCGGTTATCGACGATTCGGGATTGCGATGAGATTATCGTGCTAAGCGGTGGGGTTGTCAAAGAGCGGGGAACCCATGAAGAATTGATGGTTTTAGGCGGCGAGTACGCAAGTTTGATCAGAACTGAGGGATAAAAGATGGCAAAAAAATTAGAAGAAATCAGACAGATCAACAAAAAGTATGATAACAGTGCCAAAAAAGCATTTGATCGTGTTTTGACCCCTAAAAAGGCGGCGACTACCCTGGATGATAGTCCCTTGATTGCAGCGGTAAGCAAGGTCGCCGAAGCGATGGGCATCGCCGTAAAAATCCCACCGCTCCGGAAGCTAAGTGGCGGGGATCCGTTTAAGTTGATTGCTGATGAGTCCGGTTTTCGTTTTCGCCTGGTGGAGTTAAAAGCGGATTGGTATAAAAACGACAATGGCCCGATGCTGGCCTTTACCGCAGCAGGAGAGCCGGTCGCTCTGATCCCCCAATCCCCTAACCGCTATCGGTGTTGGAGCGTTGATAAAAAGCCACAAGAAGTGGATGCCGAGTCGGAATTTCCCCGAGCCTACGTCTTTTATCCGCCCTTACCCAAGGAACCCGTTTCTTTTTTTGACATGGTAAAATTGGGCATAAAACTGTTCTCACGGCGAGATCTAATCTGGACCCTGGTGTTGGCGGTGGTGACCGCGCTGTTATCGCTGCTACCGGCAATGGCAATGCAGGAGACCTTTAACGTTTGGATTCCCCAAAACCAGTCAGTGACGATTTGGGTGGTGGGGTTTATCCTGGTGGCAGTCGCCATCAGCCGCGGTTTGTTTACGATGGTTCAAAACATCAGTGTCCTTCGAATCCAAGGTAAGTTATCGATTTTGCAGAATTCACTGTTGGACAAACTCTTATCGCTGCCGGCGTCCTTTTTTAAACAGTATTCATCCGGAGCTCTGGCGATGCGGGCCACCGGCTTTGCGATGATTCAAAAAATCCTTTCAGTTAATGTGATTACCATGATCATTACCAGCTCGTTTTCGATTATCAATGGATTATATATCTTTACGATTAGTCCGACCATTGGTTTGCTTGCGATGGGGTTAACTGCCATCAGTGTAGCAATCACCCTGGTCATCGGAAAAATGCAAATGAAATGCCAGCGGGCTTCTCTGGAGATGTCCAATGATATTTCAGGAATGGTGTTTGAGTTGATCACCTCGGTTTCCCGGTTACGGGTGGCTGGGGCGGAAAGCCGGTCTTACTTGAAATGGGTGAGGGCGTATGCCAAACAGCGCAAGGTGGAGTATAAAAGAGGGCAGCTGATGGCACTACTTAGGCTTACAACGATTGCCTTACCAACCCTTTCGATGTGCGTGATTTATTACTACGTGAGTGTGAACGGCATTTCTTCGGGGGGGTTTGTGGCCATCAATTCGGCCTTTATGATTTTTATATCCTCCCTGCTGGGATTGGTTCAAACCTTGATTTCGATCAATAGTGTAGTACCACAATATGAAAATACCAAGCCGATCATTAATGGCGTTCCGGAAGTGGACAGCTTTAAAACCACGCCGGGAATAATTCAGGGTGATATCGAAATAAATCATCTGTACTTTTCTTATTATGAGGGCGGCGCAACGATTCTTGATAATATTTGTTTCAACATCAAACATGGCGAATACGTGGCCATTGTTGGGGCCTCCGGTAGTGGCAAATCAACGCTGTTACGTTTGCTGCTGGGGTTTGAAAAACCGACGAGCGGCAGTATTTACTGCGGCGGATTTGATCTGGAAAGTGTTGATATTCGAGAAATCAGAAAGCAAATGGGGGTGGTGCTCCAGGACAGCCAGCTAATCCCCGGGGATATCTTATCGAATATTGCCGGCTCAAAAAAGGAATTAACCGAAGATGATGTTTGGGAATTGCTTAAAAAAGTAGGCATGGATGAAGAAATCCGGCAAATGCCCATGGGTCTTAAAACGATGGTGGCCGAAGGAGCGGGAACCCTATCAGGGGGACAGCGGCAGAAGTTGCTGATCGCCAGAGCCATTGCAGCCAGTCCGGCGATTATCTTTTTTGACGAAGCCACCAGCGCCCTGGATAACCGATCCCAGCAGATTGTCTCAGCAAGCATGAAAAATCTCGATGCCACGCGGATTGTTATTGCTCATCGGCTTAGTACGATTATGAATTGCGACCGGATTCTGGTTCTGGAAAAAGGCAATATCGTCGAAGAAGGCACCTATAATGAACTGATGAAAAAAGAAGCGTATTTTTATAAATATGCCAAAAGACAACTGGTCTGATAAACGCAACAAAAAAACCAGAAGAATTCGGCCGATCAGCCGGTGAGATTCTTCTGGTCTTCTTCAAGTTAGGAAATGCATTAGATTTAGTATTTTTAGTACTTAATAAAGCTGGTTCCGGGAACGCCGCAGATGACGCATTTATCGGGAACTGCTTTTTCAATATTGCCGCACAGTGGACAGAGGTAGTAAAAGACTTCTTCGGTTTGATCCAAATTTTCAAGGGCTTCCTGATACAGTCGGGCATGAACAGCTTCTGCTTTCATAGCAAAGGTAAAGGTCTTGATCGCCTCTTTATTTCCTTCAGCTTCGGCTTCTTTTAAAAAGTCAGGATACATCTCGGTATACTCATGGGTTTCTCCGGCGACGGCATCTTTAAGGTTTTCTGCCGTTGTATGAATCTTTCCGGCAACTTCAAAATGCTTCAGGGCATGCAAGGTTTCGGCATCAGATGCGGCTTTAAATAATTTAGCAGCATTGATATTTCCATCTGCTTCCGCTTTCTTTGCATAAGCTGTGTACTTTCTATTTGCCTGAGATTCTCCGGCAAAGGCCTCCATAAGATTGTTTAATGTTTTTGACATTTGTTTTCCTCCATATTAATTTTTAAATTAGGCAGTTTGAGTAGTCAAGGGTCAGAAAAGGAATCGTTCCAGCCTTGATAATCAAACGTCATTTTTGAGTAATGATTTCTAAACAGTAATCATTATAAATAAGATACCATAGATAAATTGAGATGTCAATAAAATTTAAAAAATGTATAAATAAAAAACCGAAGCAATCGCTTCGGCTTTTATTATTTTTGATCGCAGTCGTCGATGGTGATTTCTTCATAAATCATCTGCATTTCCTCATCAAGTCGGGTAATCGACTCGGCACAGTATTTAAGCCGTTCCCGGAGACCTTCAGACATATCGCTATGCGCTTTATATTTGAGGTGATGCTCAAGACTGGCCCAGAAGTCCATCGCAATGGTTCTAATTTGGATTTCAACGGGCACAGATTCAGTTCGTTCAGCCAGGAAAATCGGCACCAGAACAATCAGGTGGAGGCTGCGATAGCCATTTTTCTTCGGCTCAGCAATATAGTCGTTTTTTCGGACCAGGGTAATATCATCTTGACGGACTAACAGGTTAGCAATATGGTTAATATCATTTAGATAGTTACAGATGACCCGAACCCCGGCAATATCAGTCAAGTTTTTACGGATATTCTCTGGCGTGATCTCCAGCCCTTTTTTTTGCATTTTTTCGGCGATGCTCTGAGGTGCTTTTAGTCGATACTCCATGTGATGAATCGGATTATGATCATATCTGGCCTGAAATTCTTCATCCAGGATCTCAAGCTTGGTTTTAATTTCTTTAATGGCAGCCCGATAAATCTGTTGTTGCAGGAGAAACTCTTTCAAATTTCCGTTAATATCCAGGTCTTCAGAAAAGGGTGCTTCGGTTGAATTAATTTGCATTGTTTTTTATCACTTAAGAGTAAAAGTGCCTTTCTATAGTTAGTCGTGTCAATAAGTAAATGGTAAACAAGGAATAGGGAAACGTCGCAATATCAATGAAGGCTGGTGAGCTAACAAGTATCTCAACAATGATGAACGCATTTAATAGATGCGGTTAGTATTAAATAAAGTCTACAGTTTGTGATTATACATCTGAAACCTTAGGTGCATTTTAAAAAACAGGTGAAAGTGAAAAAATACTTAAGATAAGTAATGAGGAAGAAACTCTATTTTTGAAGTTGAAGAGGTTTACTGTGACACCCAACGAGTTGCATGATTTATTCTAAAATAAGTGGGTATAATAGTACATAGAAGTAAGAAAGGAAGTGAACTTATGGGAATTTTAACTTGGATAATACTTGGCGGTTTAGCCGGCTGGCTGGCCAGCATGCTGACTAAAAACAATGAAAAGATGGGACTTATTAAAAATATTGTGGTCGGAATTTTGGGAGCAATGATCGGTGGTTTTGTATTTAGCTTTTTCGGAGCAACAGGCGTAACCGGATTTAATTTATGGAGTATTTTCGTTGCTTGCGTGGGAGCGGTAATCCTGCTGGTAATTATTAATTTGTTTACGAAATAATTAACTTGATTATGTATAAGGTTCAATTGGTGGGGAAAGAGATAATCTCTTCCCCACTTTTTTGAGCATTAAAAAAGAGGTTAATCATATGAACGGTTAGCCTGATTATTTTTGAGATTTTCTTTTATTTCGTAGAGCTTTTTATCGGCTTCGATGATAACCTTCTCAAGGATTTCCTCATCATGCATCTGGTATAAACCAAAACTGGCACTGACGTGGATAAGGGCGTCATTATAAGTAATGGCGATGGTGTCCAAACTATCTTGTAATCGGGAAATGATGCTGGCGGCTTTGGCATAATTCGTATTTGGCATCAGCAATACAAATTCATCCCCACCATAGCGACCAAAAAGGTCAAAAGTCCGGATGCTGTCGTTAATGGTTTGGGCGACAGTTTTTAGCACCAGATCCCCGGCATGATGGCCATAGGTATCGTTGATACACTTAAATTTATCGATGTCGATCATGGCAATACAAAGATCGGATTGAAAGCGTTTGGCTTTGGAAAATTCAATATTGGCCAACTGTTCAAAATATTGACGACTGTAGATCCGGGTCAGACCGTCCCGTTGGGCAAGATCCCGCATCTTTTGACCTTCCACCTTGTCGGTTACATCCATGCAACTGCCAATGTATCCGGCAAACTCATGATCATTAAGATAATAGGGAACACCCCGGTCATTAATCCAGCGATAGACGCCATCGCTGCGTTTAAGTCGGTATTCCATTTCAAAAGATTCCTGCTTGGCAAAGGCGTCTAAATATATTTTTAGGCACATATCAAAGTCTTCCGGGTGAACGCCCTCGGCCCAGCCAGTTCCGACTTCTTCTGCCATGGTTTTGCCTGAAAAGTTCAGCCAGGTGGTGTTAAAGTAATTGCACAAGGTATCGGTACCAGCGCGCCAGATCATATTGGGGGATGACTCGACAATGATCCGGTATTGTTCGTTATCCAGCTTCATGGAAGTACCTCCAGAGAATTTAAAGATTTATGCGTCTAACTAATACTTATTATAGCCTGAGATTGGTATTTTTGCAGTAAATTTTTAACCCATCAATTTATTTATTCGTGCCTTAGGAAAAGTGATTATAAAGGGAACAACCTAAATGATCAAGAGAAGCTTAAAGTCAGATCGGGAAATAGATTTTCGTTTAGGTTAAGCTCAATCATCGACACAAAGCGATTGGCTCCTTTTTAATTACGTATTGCAAATAAAAAATTAACAAGACGGTTAAAATTTCAGTGCTTTTTCGCTTAGTTTTTATGATAGAATAATTGATAAATCAATTGAATCAGGGTAAAAAAAGAAATAGTGAAAAACGCTATATGATTTTTGAAAGGATGAAGAAAATGTTAAAAAAACGATTAGCAGGTGTTCTCCTCAGTTTATTGTTATTTCTTGTTTTTGTGTCGGGATGCACCACAACCTCTTCACAAAGCCAGAACCAGAGCTATGAAAAAACAATTGCCACGGCCCGGACTGAAATTTGGAAGGAAGTTATTGGAAGAGGGGCATCCAGTGCGACCATTGCGATCATGGATAATGGCAAAATTGTCTATGAAGAGGGGTTTGCCATGGCTAATCGGGTGGAGGCGCTGGCTGTAGATACCAGTACCCAATATAATATCGGTTCAGTCAGCAAGGTGTTCACCGGAGCGGCCATTATGCAGCTGGTCGAAGAAGGGGTGCTTGAGCTGGACAAACCAGTGGTGGACTACCTCCCGGACTTTACCATGCAAGACAGCCGATATCAGGATATCACGGTGCGAATGCTACTCAATCATTCGTCAGGGCTACCAGGGACGTTTATGCCGAATGGCTTTGCAACAGCCGAAGATCCGGATTTTCTGGCAAACTTTATGGATTATCTGGCTAACAGTGCATTAAAGGAGAATCCCGGGGTGGTCAGTGTTTATTGCAACGATGGTTTTACCCTGGCTGAGGTGCTGATTGAAAAAATGTCCGGCCAGAGTTATTCGGCGTACATGGATAAAAATATTTTTGCAAAAGCCGGTATGCGTAATAGTAGCTGTTCGTTTGCGAAAGGAAATGCAAACATCGCCTGGCAGTATAGCAATGACGATGGGTTGGCCCTCCCGTCAGAAATTATCAATTTGATGGGAACCGGTGGAATTTCCGCAACGACGGCAGATTTATGCCGTTTTAGCAACGCGTTGTTAAGTGACAAACTAATGACCGCTGAGTCTTTTACCGAATATACCAGCCCCCAATATGCAAAAGAAACAGTACCGTCGGGAACACCCATAACTAACTACGGATTGGGTTGGGATATGGTTTCAGTGGCCGCCTTTGCCGAAGAGGGTGTTCACGTGGTCAGTAAAAACGGTGGAACCCTCCAGTTTAATTCCCAGCTTTACGTGATTCCTGAAGAAAATCTTTCGGTTGCATTAATTTTTGCTGGAGTAGCGGATGTAACCGGCGTTGCCAATAGCATTACGCAGACGTTATTAGAAGAAAAAGGTATTATTCCGGAAAAAGCCGCAGAGGACACAAAAACCATTGCAGCGACACCCATTCCCAATGAAATTCTCGATTTTGCCGGATATTATGGAACCAGTGGCAGTATCATAAAAATTGAGTTTGATCAGCAAAAAAATACCCTTGAGTATAAGCGCTTTGATGGTAAAGCTTTTGTTACGGCTGGAAGCTATCCTTATACTGGCGACGGATATTTTGATATGCAAAATGATCATCGGATGTCATTATCAGAAAGCTTCGGAAAAAAACTGGTGCTCCAGTCTCTGAGTAATGCGGACTATTCAATTGTTACCGCCGAAGATATTACCGCCAATAATCCCGTTGATACCAGCCGTTTTGAAGGTAAAGCCTGGATTCCAGTGAGTCTCAGTGCCATCGATCTTTATGCGTTTTCCGCAACGACCGGGAGCTTACCGGAGTTTCCCGGGTATATTTATTTCGGCAGTGATGGTGGTTATACACCTTATCCGTTAAAGGATGAAAATACCGCGTTCATGAATCTGGCTTATGCCCGGGATTTGGTCGAACCTATGATTAAAGAAGAAAACGGAAAAACAACGATGACAGCCATGGGTTATACCTTACTGGATGTCGCCGTGGTCCCAAGTCTTCAGAATGGCGAAAAAATCGCTATTGGGGATACCGGCGAAAATATCGTCAAAAGGCTGGATGCCGATGGTAGCTTTGGAGTAACCCTGCCTGAGGGTAGTCGGGTCGTGATTTATGATCCCGCTGTGGCAGTAGCTTATGATACGATGTATGCGGCGATTGAAGATGTCCCGGTCGCTGCCGGCTCCTATGTGATGTTTATCGCGAACGACGGTGATCAATTTGAGTACCAGTATCGCTTTTAAAGAAAGGGAATTGTCATGAAGAAAACCACAAAGTTACTCTGTCTGCCCCAGGAGACGGTGCTTGATGGGACCTGGCAACCGCCGACAATTAAAAAGACGGAATAAAATAGCGGGTAGTTGGTGGTGCTTTGGATAACGTCAGTTTTAGACATCGTTTGAATGGAATGGGAGAATAGATGAATGTAGCACTCAGTACGTTATTGATAATTTCATCTCTGGTTCAGGTAATTCTGGGGATAATCGGATTTCGTCATCGGGATATTGCCGGGGTCAAGGCGATTTCACTGTTGATGTTTGCCTTGGCGATTCATAGTTATGCTTATGGAATGGAGTTGCTAAGTTCAGATTTGGCTAGCATCTACAATTGGATTCGGGTCGAGTATATTGGGGCGGCCTTCTATCCGATCCTTATTTTATGGTTTACCAGAACCTATGCTGGCGAGCGGCGATTTGCCAATACCTATGTAATGGCAGTTGTTTTAGGCATTTGTATAATCACCTTTTTTATGGTTCAATCCAATACCACACATTATTTATACTATGCTAATCTGGAGGTGGATACGGAACTTGGATTTAGTGTTTTGGTAACCCAAAAGGGTTTATGGTATAAGATTCAGGTTGCCGCCCTTTATTTTGCAATGGGATACGCAATGGTGGTTCTGATCAATCGGTTACTCAAAACCCGGGGGGTATCGCGAAGGCGAGTTGGTCTGGTTTTGGCAGGAATGGCGATACCAGTGATTACGAGTACGATTTATTTGATGGGATGGGGAATTGGCGAAATTGATCTGCTTCCTTTTTCATTTGTTTTTTTAAGTGTGTTGATTGCCAGTGGCATCTATCGTTACGATATTCTTTTTTTTAGTGAAGTAACCCATGAAATGATTTTGGATACCATTGATGAAGCTGTGATTGTAGTGGATTGTGAGGGCTATATTTTAAAAATGAACCAGGCCACCCGTAGTTTGTTTGGAACCTTGGGACAAATTAAGCTGGGAGACCCAGTTGGACATTTTACAGTGTTGGCGCAGCTTCTTAAAATAAACCAACCGCAGTCGCTATCGATGGGTGATAAGCATTATCAGGTTCGTCTGATTCCGATTGGCAAACGTCATGGGACCATTGTGGTTTTTACCGATGTGACCGAAATAATCGAGGCAAAAAAACAGGTTGAGCTTTTGGCCATTACCGATCAACTCACTAAACTCTATAATCGTCGGCATTTTGTGGATTGTTTTGATCTGCTTAAGCAGGAGGGGATCGTCATGTTATTGGATATTGATCATTTTAAGAATGTCAATGATCAATATGGGCACCCTGCCGGGGATCAGGTTCTTCGTGAAATGGCTCAGTGCTTAAATGAACATTTTTCCGACGGTGTGGTTTGTCGCTATGGCGGCGAAGAGTTTGCTGTCATTATTGAAGGGGAAACCCTTGAAAATGCCAAAAGACGGGGCAATAAATTCAAAGAGGCTTTTCAATTCCGGCAAACCCAAGTTCCTTGTACGGTCTCCATTGGCGTATGCGCTTACGAAAAGGGAAATTATAGCAGTACCATGAATCTGGTTGATAAGCTTTTGTACCAGGCCAAAAATGCCGGGCGAAATGCTCTGGTTTCTGAGGATGCAGCAGTGAAAAATTAGTTATAAAAAATTGGCGAATACCACTAGGGGTATTCGCCAATTTTTAGATAAAAGAAGAATAGTGTGCGATTTAAGTGCTAAACTAAATGATAAGCGGCAACAAAACCGGTTTTTACGGCGTTGGCAATGCGGCCGACTTGGGCGGTATCACCAATCTTTTCGACACGGTCAAAGTTCTTGAGGATTTCATCCGCCAGCGTCTGATCTGCTTTGACACCGAGGGATAGAACCACATGATCAACAGCGAGGTCAATATGTTGGCCATCTGGTTGCTCTAATTTAATGGACTGATCTTCAATTTCAACTAGTTTGTGAGCTGGCATAAAAACAGTGCCGAAGCGCATCAGTCGGGCTTGGACATCGCTGAAACTCTGCCAGCTGGCATCGGGTCCGATGCGATCCGCCATTTCCACCACAAAGACCTCGTTGTCCTGGGTTTCTAAAAGTTCAGCCGTTTCCACCCCAGTCATGCCAGAGCCGATGACAGCTACTTTTTTACCGGTTAAGGTTACCTTCCCGGAAAGAATATCAGAACTGGTACAGACATGGGCTTTTTTAACACCCTTGATCGATTGGGGAACAATGGCTTCGGCACCGGTTCCCACAAAGACGGCATAAGGATCGAGGGCGCTTATGGCATTATGGGTTGCTGGGGTATTGAGGCGGACATCCACACCGAGCTTTGTGAGTTGCGTTTTATAATAATCAATCAGCCAGTTGATTTTATCTTTGTGGGGCGGTTTGTTGCCTAAGCAGAGCTGCCCGCCCAGTTCACTATTTTTCTCAAATAAGACGACCTTGAATTGGCGCTGCGCTAGTTTTCTAGCGGCTTCCATTCCCGCTGGCCCGCCGCCGATTACAACCACTAAACGGCCATCACCATCGCGGCGGTCATCGTTGTAGAACCATTCCCGGGCAGCCCGGGCATTGATGGCACAGGCAAAGGGTTCGCCCTTCATCCCATTTTCAATCATCGAGTCCATACAATTCAGACAGGAAATACAGCGGCGGATCTCATCGACTTGCCCAGCGGCAGCCTTATTGACCCAATCGGGATCGGCCAATAAGCCCCGGGCAATGGTAACCCCGTCGACCCGGCCTTCGGCAATGATTTTTTCGGCAAACTCAGGGTTTCTGATTACACCAACGCCAAAGACCGGTACATCCACCGCTTTTTTAACGGCTTCGGCCAGGTAGATCTTCCAGCCTTCAGCAAAAGAAATCGGCTCCCAGGCCTGATTCATAGTTTCATAAATACCAGCGGAGACATTGATCGCATCCAGACCAAAGGGGACCAGATATTTACAGATTTCTATCGCTTCATCAAGCAGCAGGCCATCTTCGGAAAAGGGGAACATTGATTCCCGCAGAAATTCATCCGCTGAGATCCGCAGCATCACCGGGTAGTCCCGCCCCAGTCGCTTGCGAATACCTTCAATAATTTCTTTAATAACGCGAGCACGGTTTTCGGTGCTGCCACCGTATTCGTCGGTTCGTTTATTCGTCAGCGGTGAAATAAACTGATTGAGCAAGTAACCATGGGCACTGTGGAGTTCAACTCCGTCGATCCCGGCTTTGTAGCAGCGTTCGGCGGCATTGATATAATCCTGAACAAAGCTTTTGATTTCGGCATTGGTCATTTCCCGGCATTCCGACTGTAACATCATGCTTTTGATGCCGCTGGGGGAAATGGTCGCTCGTCCGCCGATCGCCATATTATCGGTTTGGCGGCCGGGATGGTGCAGCTGGATAAAGATGGCACCATCGTAAAAATGAACGGCTCGGGCCAGTTTTGTCAGCCCGGGGATGCAGTCATCGGTGGCTGCCGAGGTTTGCCGCGGCATCATTACACCGGTTTCGTTATTAACCCGGGTGACTTCGGTAATGATCAGGCCAGCGCCGCCTTTGGCGCGCTCGGCATAATAGGCGCATTCGCATTCAGAAACAGTGGCGTTATCATGGGCTGTTCCTGAGCCCATGGCACCCATGACCACCCGGTTTCTAAGTTTTAGGGTGCCAATATTAATTGGTGATAAAAGATTTTCAAATGACATCGTGTTCTCCTTTTTTAATCTTAAAGTGACAGAAAGTTATTGATAAGAATCATAAAGCTTGCCCAGGGATTCGGTGATTACCGCTTCGGTAACCGGAACTGGGCAGAGGAAGCGTAGTCCCTCATTGGCGACATAACTCATGCAGCCAAGAATCTGCTCTCGGGTGAGATCAAGTTCTTTGAAGGTTGGCAGGCCCAGTTCTTTTTGAAAAGCCCGCAGGTGGTTGGCAACTGCCAGACCGATTTCCTGAGGCTCTTTTGATGACACGGTTAGGCCCATACAGGCACCGATTTTTTTAATCTTGTCAGGGTAAACCGGGGCCGTCAGCTCAATAATGACTGGCGTTACCAAGGCACAGGCCACACCGTGGGGAATGTGGTAGGTTGCACCCAGGGAGTGGGCAATAGCATGACCAAGATGGACCATCGCATCATTAAAGGCAATGCCGGCATGGTTGCTGGCCAGGGCCAGGTTTTCCCGGGCTTCCAGATTCATGGGCTCATCGGCGGCCACCGGCAACCACTTATAAATACGCTCAATGGTGTCATAGCAAAGTACATCAGAATGGGGATTGGGTTGAATACTGGTCAGGGCTTCACATACATGAGACAAGGCATCCATACCAGTATAAAGGGTGATTGCTTTCGGCATACCCAGGGTTAATTCCGGATCGACAATGGCAAAGCTGGGTGGTGAAGGGACGCCGATTTTTTCATGGGTTGTTGTGTCACTGATGACGGCAACAAAGGTGCTTTCTGATCCGGTACCGGAAGTGGTAGGGATTAAAATCAGTTTCATCGATGGATTTGCAAGCGGCATCATTTTTCGGGTGTAATCGAGCATTTCGGCGACGTTTATATCATTTGCGGCGAGGGCACTGATGCCCTTGGCGGTATCCAGAACGCTGCCACCACCGATACCTATGATACCATCGACGGCTTCGCCTTTGGCAAGAGCGGCCCCGGCTTGAACAGAGTAATCCGGTGCGTCCATTTCACTGCGGTTAAATAAAACCATCTCAATACCAGCGGCCACTAAACTGTCGACTACTTTTTGAATATGACCCAATTTTTCAACGTTTTCATCGGTTACAACTAAAACCTTACAGAATCCCAGTTCTTTTGCCACATCTCCAGTTGTGCTCACGGCACCTGCTCCGAAAGCGACCGGACATAATTGCGTGTATCGTTGTACCATCTCAAATCCTCCTTGATTTTGTTAAAGACATGTCAGTCCTATTTTGTTATCAGTATATCAGTTGCAAGCGTTTTCGTCTTTGTGAGCGTTTGAGATTTTAGTGATCGGAAAGAAGTCTGACGACAAAGGAAACTTGTAAAAACTGACAAGAAGCAGATGGTGAAATTGTAAAAGATTACAAAGAGGTGGTTGGGATCAATGGATACGACCAGGGTTAAAGGTTTTTATTTAAGACCTTAATGTACAGGGATTTGACCTCGTGATATAATGGGTTAAATTCGAAAAGATAGTAAGGTGGTTCTGATGGCAGTAACTCTTAAAAAAATTATTTCGGTCTTGAATGGGCGTTCCCTTAAAATGATCAGTAGTGGCGACGGCGAAAACATTGAGATTAAAGGCGTTGACTATTTTACGGAGCAGCTCACAGATTTATCGCCTGACGAGGTCTATGTTCTAAAAGGGTCAGAAATTTACCGACGGCCACTGGGGAATAAGAATTACTTTATCATCATTGAGAATGAGCCGCTGGACGAAAAACAACTCCGCGAAAACAATGCCATTCTGGTCGATAAAGAGTGGGAACCGGAACGTGTGGTCAGACAGATAAGACAATTATTTGAGGATCAGTATCGGGTTGGTGACAGCTCAATAAAAATTCTAAAGGCTTGCCAGAAAGGCGCAACCATCCAGCAACTACTCGATCTGGGCTACCAGATGCTTTGTAATCCGTTACTTCTGGTGGACGTTTCACTTTGTTTTATTGCCCATTCCGGAGGTAATAACATTGAAAATGAACCGCTCTGGGAATGGACCCTTTCTAAGGGATATGTCAATAAAGAGTACGCCCGCTCAGTGATGACCGACGACTCTCAAACGGACATGCTTGAGGGGGATACGGTGCTGGTCATCTGGGAAACCGGTCTGTTAAACCATCGCCAATTGGTTGGCCGGGTTTTAGACAATAATCGCCCGCTGGCATATCTCAAACTGTTGGAATATCATCATCCGATTAGCGAAAGTGATGAGGAAATTTTAATTATGCTGTGTCATGCGGTGGCCATGACGATGGCGCACATAAGTGGTAGCAGTCATGTCGCAAGTTCACTTAGTGATACCTTCTTGATTGCCCTTTTGAATCAGAAAATGTATGATCACAGGGCCATTGAGGAACGGGAAAGAATCTATGGGTTGAAGCTCTATAAAAATCTCTTCGCTCTGGTCATTCGCATTGATAATCGCCAGAATACCAACGATCGCCTGTATTATTTAAAACGGATCTATCAGAATTTCTTTAATCGTCAAACGGTGATCATTTACAATGGACAATTGGTGATTTTGCTTGACACGATGACCGAAGAAATCCAGAATGAACGGGAAATGGCTTCTTTTGAGAGTTTACTGGAAGAAAATGACTGTACTGCCGGGATCAGCAAAATATTTTATCATCTTTATGATTTTTGTGAACACTATAAACAGGCGCACAACGCGCTGAATTTAGGGGATCAGCTAAAGAAGCCGGGTCGAATCAGAAGTTATGACGAACTGATTATTCCCCATATGATCCTCAGCTTCAGAGGTGAGACAAACATTAAGAATTTAATCCATCCGGTGGTAAGAGCACTAAAAGAATTGGATGAGAAAAAAGGCAGCAGTTTTTTAAAAACCCTGGTTGCCTATATAAATCATAATCAGGACACCACCCTGACGGCTAAAAGTCTGCATATTCACTATAATACCCTGAAATATCGGATTAATCGGATCATTGAAATAACCGATCTTGATTTATCTGACAGTGAAACCTTGTTTAAGATTCAACTTTCCGTGAAAGTGGATGATATACTCGATTGTATATAGTAAAAAAGTGGAGAAAGAAGCGCGATGAAAATAATCAATGAAACCCACAGTTTAAATTTAAAAGAAGATTTTTCAATCGAACGATTACGGCTACAGGCAGATCATCAGTTGATCGGTGAAAAAATGACTGATCTGGTGATTGTAGAACATCATCTAAACGCCTATATCAACGATCAATTGGCCTTTAAGCTGGTTTGCACGCCAGAAAAACTGGATGCCCTGGTGATGGGGTTTCTCCTCAGTGAGGGCTACATTGAAAACTTTGCTGAAATTGAATTTATTTATGTCTGCGAAAGTGGGGAGCGCGTTAAGGTCCAGCTAAACAAACCGCTGGTATTACCAGAAATTAGCCATGACACTGGCAGCAACTCGATTTCTTGTGGCAATAACCAAAAAATCCGTCAGGCTGCTTATAAAAAAAGCCTACTTCCCTTGCCGGTCCATGACTGGTCCCACGAAACAGTGTTGATGCTGGCTAATGCCTGTAACCAAAATGCCGGACTATTTGCCGAAACCGGCGGAACCCACTGCTGTGCCATGAGCATAGCCGGTGAGATTGCTTTTATCTGTGAAGATATTGGCCGCCACAATGCGGTGGATAAAGCCATCGGCCAGGCCGTAATGGCAGAACAAAACCTTGGTGAGGCGATCCTCTTTACCACCGGTCGGATTCCCTCGGATATGGTCATAAAAGCGATCAGAAGCCGAATTCCGGTGATTGCTTCTCATTCAGCCCCCACCGATGAAGCTGTTTTACTGGCCCGCCAGTTTAATCTCACCCTGATTGGCTTTGTCAGAGGCAAAAGAATGAACCTTTACGCAGGAAAGTAATTTCCTGTTTTTTTTCGTAACTGCAATATCATCCAAGAGATTAAATCAGATCAATGTTACACTGGGATAGAAACGGAGGTAGCGTGATGAAACACCATGAAGAACGGATCGTGCGTTATGATCACACCCTGAAAATAGAAGCCTTTCGACTAAAAGGCATTATTCAAAAATTCCCCAATCACTTTCATGAGCATTATGTGATTGGCTTTATTGAAAGTGGACAGCGAAAACTGTCCTGTAAGAACAAAGAATACCGGGTCGGTCCGGGAGATTTATTACTTTTTAATCCCTACGACAACCATTTTTGCGAACAAATTGATGAAACCCCCCTGGACTACCGGTGTATCAACATCAAACCGGAAATAATGAGGGACGTGGTCTTAGAAATTACCGGGAAGCAGGATACGCTTTATTTTAAACAGCCGGTGGTATGTCGGTGCGAGCAGGTAAAGGCACTAGCGGAACTGCATCAAATGTTGATGCTGGAAGAAAAAGAATTTAACAAGGACGAAGCCTTTCTATTTTTGATTGAACAACTGGTGGAAGAATATGGAAACTGGGAATCAGATCGTGATCGGGTGGAAATCAATGAAGACATTGAAACGATCTGTGATTACCTGGAAGAACATTTTAAGGAGCGGATCTCATTAGATGATTTATGTGCCTTAATCGGATGCGGCAAATATTATCTGGTACGGGCGTTTACAAAAACAAAGGGAATCACACCCTATCGATATCTGGAGACAGTACGCATCAATCAGGCTAAGCACTTGCTGGAAAATGGGGTGGAACCGATTGAAATAGCCCACCAGACGGGCTTTTCGGATCAGAGTCACTTCTCCAATTTTTTCAAAGAATTTATCGGAATTACCCCCAAACAATATCAGAAAATTTTTATCCCGAATACTTTACAAACCCTAATTCAAAAATCTGGAAAGGTAAAGATGGGGACGAAGGGAGTAAAAATTGATGCGTGAACACCGACTGAGTGGCCATCTGGCTGCGGCGTTTACCATTTTTATCTGGGGGATAACCTTTGTTTCGACAAAGATTTTACTCGATGTCTTTACGCCCATCGAGATTCTGGTTTTTCGATTCGCCATTGGGTATATCGCCCTGACCCTTGTCTATCCGCAACGAATGGGCATTCGCAGCAGGTCTGAGGAAGTTCTTTTGATGGGCGCCGGTCTGTGTGGGGTAACGCTTTATTTTCTGCTTGAAAACATTGCCCTCACCTATACCTATGCATCCAACGTCGGGGTGATTATTTCGATTGCGCCCTTTTTCACGGCTATTTTGGCCCATTTGTTTTTGGCTGGCGAAAAACTGAGCCTGAATTTTTTCATCGGCTTTATTGCTGCCATCATGGGAATTTTTCTGATCAGCTTTAATGGGATCATGGTGCTGCAACTCAATCCCATTGGTGATTTGCTGGCGGTACTGGCGGCCGGGGTGTGGGCAGTTTATTCGGTGCTCACCAGGAAGATAAGTGGTTTTGGTTATCACCCCATTCAAACCACCCGGCGGATCTTTTTTTACGGGATATTATTTATGATGCCAGCCCTGCCTTTTTTTAATTTCAATTGGAGTTTTAAACCATTTGCCCAGCCGGTTTATCTTATTAATATGTTATTTTTGGGATTACTGGCGTCAGCACTTTGCTTTGTCACCTGGAGTCTCGCAGTCAAGCGGCTGGGTGCCACGAAGACCGCAGTTTATATTTATCTGGTGCCGGTAATCACCGTGGCAACATCGGTGATTGTCTTGCAGGAAAGACTTACCGGAATGGCTGTTCTGGGCATTACACTGACACTATTGGGATTGTTCATTTCAGAAAAGCAGAGCGCCCCGGGTAAAAGCACGAGCGAACAACCCGAAAAGAGCAGCTAAAAAGTCCAGCAGACATGATTCAAGTAAAAAACAAATTATCTGACCATTCTCATGATTTATGATAGAATAAATTATGAGAATGTTTTTTTATGAGATGACATGTGATCGATAAAAGAAAGGTTGAATGAAATGTTAAAATTAAGGTCAATTAGAATCGTATGGATTGGTTTATTCTGTCTGGCTTTATTAATGGGGATGACGCCGCTGTTAAGTAGCGTTAAAGCGGAGGATCGTACGGCGCATGATGAAAACGCTATCAATTCGGATTCGCAGGGTCAGGCGACGACTTCGGAGCCCGCGGCAAGTGCTACGATAGGCTGTTCCTATCGCACCCATGTCCAGAATGTCGGATGGCAGAGTTTTGTCAGCAATGGCGTGATGAGTGGAACAGAAGGTCAGGGACTTCGTTTAGAGGGGATTGAAGTGAAGCTGGAAAATGTCACCGCGGATGTGGGGGTGGAATATACCACCCATGTGGAGAATATCGGTTGGCAGAATTATGTAAAAAATGGGTCCATGAGCGGGACCTCCGGTCAGGCCCTTCGCCTGGAAGCCATCAAAATTCGACTGACCGGGGTTGATGCTGCGAATTACGATCTTTACTATCAGGTTCACGCCCAGAATTTTGGTTGGCTGGATTGGGCCAAAAATGGTAGCAGTGCCGGAACCGAAGGATTTGGCTTTCGGCTGGAGGGGATTAAAATCATGGTTGTTCCGAAAGGTGATCCGGCACCGGGTGCAACAGACCGTCCGTTTGTCACCACAAATCTTCAAATGACCTATCAGACCCATATCCAGAACATTGGTTGGGAGGGCTTTAAACAAAATGGTGAATTAAGCGGAACCACCGGCCAGAATCTTCGCCTGGAAGCGATTGAAATTAAAAATGATAATTCTGAAAGTAATGTCGGGATAAAATATCAAACCCATGTCCAGAATGTCGGCTGGCAGGGCTTCAAACAGGACGGCGAAATGAGTGGGACTTCGAATCAGGGTCTCCGTCTGGAGGGCATTCAAATCCAGTTGACCGGTGCCAATGTCGATCTTTTTGAAGTTTATTACGCCGCCTATGTGGAAGGTTTTGGATGGATGCCCTGGGTGATGAATGGCGAAAGTGCGGGAACCGAAGGTCTGGGCCTGAGATTGGAGGGGATTCGGATTCTGGTCCAACTAAAAGGATCAGGTGGCCCCAAAAATTTAGAAAATGCCTTGGGTTCGATGACCCAGTTGGTTAATAAAAATCACAGTCTCTCCCAGGATTATGTTCCGGATGATCTGGTCTGGGTTAGTTTGCCATCCACCCGGGATACCCAGCTCCGGGCTGAGGCCGCCCAGCATTTAATAAAGCTCTTTAATGGCGCCAGTGCTCAAGGATTAACCCTCTACTGTTCTTCCGGGTATCGCTCCTATGCGACCCAGGCATCCCTTTATCAATGGCATCTGGAGACGTATGGGGTGGCCGGGGCGGAACTGCTCAGTGCCCGGCCGGGAATGAGTGAGCATCAATTGGGACTCGCCATGGATGTCACATCGGCAACCGTTTCCTTTGATCTGGTGGAAGGCTTTGGTGCCACAGCAGAAGGTCAGTTTGTCAGAGACCACGCCCATGAATATGGGTTTATTGTTCGCTATCCCCAGGGAAAAACCCATATTACCGGGTATGCTTACGAACCTTGGCATCTCCGCTACCTGGGTGTTCCGGTGGCAACCACCATTTACAACAGTGGCAAAACGATGGAAGAGTTTTATGGGATTTATTAAAAAAAACGAGCCGGTCATTTTCGGTTAAATAATAAGGGAGGTGAGGTAGTCAACGCTTGACTACCTCACCTCCCGTTTTTTACAGCTGTTGTTTTACATGCGTTGGGTTGCATCAAATGCTAGTGCCGAACGTAAACACTCATCAGTATGCATGGTCAATTGGAAACACAGGGGACTGCCCTTCATTCGGTCAGAAGCATAGCTTAAACCATTGGTTTTTTCATCCAGTAAAGGGTGGTCGATCTGTTGTGGGTCACCGAGTAAAATCACTTTGGTACCCTTGCCGACACGGGTTATAATTCCTTTAACTTGTTTGGGGGTGAGGTTCTGGGCTTCATCGATAATCAGGTAGGTGTGAGTAATGGAGCGGCCCCGGATGAAATTCATCGCTTCGGCGGTAATAATGCCGCGTTCAAAAAGCTCTTCAATTTTTTTTCGCATTTCGATTTCATTCTGGAACCGGGATTTGTCACTGCGATCCATCAGAACTTCCAGATTATCAATAATGGGGCGGAGAAGCGGAGCAATTTTCTCCTGCTCATTGCCGGGAAGAAAGCCAATTTCATCATCAAATTGAACATTGGGTCGGGTTACTAATATCTTGCGATAGCCCGTAAAATCCGGGTCTAAGGTTTGATGGAGACCGACAGCCAGAGAATAGAAGGTTTTCGCCGTTCCAGCAGTGCCCTTCACAATGACCAGTGGTGCGGTTTCGGCGTCCTGCATCAGGGCTTCCTGTAAAAAACGCTGGCCGACATTTTTAGGTTTTACCCCAAAAGGTTCCTGATTCTGGCTTTTTAAACCAACAATCTTTTTGCCGTTATATCGGCCAAGAAGGGTTTTTCTTTCATTGATATCAGAATGGATAATAAAAAACTGATTATATTCAGGGACAACAGCCGTTTTATTTTTATGGGCATCCAGATAATATAAATTTTCAATGGCGATTCCTTTTTTCTTTAAATCTTCCATTTTTTCGTCTGGGACATACACTTCCATGCGTCCGGTGTATTGGTCCTGCAAAAGAGGGGATTGTTCGGCGGTGAAATCCTCGGTGGGGATCGAAAGCATCTGGGACTTTAAGCGGAGGAGAATATCTTTTGTGATTAGAGTTACCGGCTCGTCCTGATTAATGAGACCCTTGCAGACTTTTAAAATCCGGTTATCATTGGAGTTGCTTTGAAAACCATAAGGAAGATCAATTGAAGCGAAATTTGCTTCGATCTTAACTGTTCCGCCATTGTCCAGACTGACGCCTTCAAACAAATTACCTCTTTGTCGCAATTGCTCCAAAAAGCGGATGGACTGTCGGGAGTTGGCGCCCCGCTCACCGTCCTCGTTTTTAAGTTTGTCCAAATCTTCCAGCACGGCAATGGGCAGCACAATTCGGTTATCCTCGAAGGCGAACAGCGCATGGGGGGATTGAATCAATACATTGGTATCAAGTACATACGTTTTTGGCATAAAAAACCTCCATAAAATCTATTTTATGTTTTGCAGTTTCAAGTTGAGTGTACACCAAAAAATCACGAAGAAGGTTTGGAACATGTTAAATATTTAAGACCAAGTCAGATGAGCAGATATTTGAAAGATTAGAAAATTTATGGGTATGAATCAAAAATACAGCGACATCTTAATTCTTGTGATCAAAATCTTGTCATAGGAAAGGAGCAATTGTGGAAGCATTACCATTACTGATTTCGTTTATATTTTTCATGCTTGGTTGCAGCTATGGTTTTTTTGGCAGCTATGTTGTTTTGAATAATTCAAAAGAAAAAAGTTATCGACTTTTTTTTGTATTGTGTACTTTTATGAGTGTCTGGGCTATTGGTTTTGCTCTGGCTGTTTCGGCTCCGGATCATGAGACCTGTTTATTCTGGCGGCGGGTTTCGGCATTGGGCTGGGGAACCTTTCCGGGAATTCTCCTGCATTATTTGTTAATTCTGACCCACCGGAATAAGTTGTTAAAACAGGGGTGGCTTTATTTTCTGATCTATATACCGGCGGCAGTGATAATTTACGTTTTTGCGCTGTCCCGGAACTTAGCCATTATTCAGTATAACTTAGTAAGTACGTCCTTTGGCTGGATCAATCATTTGGGAAATAATGTCTGGGATCAGTTTTATAACCTATACTACTTTGGCTGCATCCTGGTGGGGCTGGTGCTATTAGCTGACTGGACAAAAAACACCCAAAATCAGCACAATAAAAAACAGGGACGATTTATCTTGCTGTGTTTTTTCGTTTCGCTTGGAGTAGGCATTATTTTAGAGGTGTTTAGTCAACTATTTTTGACCATCGCTGTTTTTCAGTTGATTCCAAATATCATGTACATCGTGACGCCTGGTATTTTTTATTCAATAAAAAAATACGGATGGGTGAAAATGAAGGCATTTAGCAAGGACGAAATAATTTTAAATACAGCTTCACGTAAAAAAATCTATGATTATCTGACCGGGGCCTTTATTGCGGGCAGCTTTTTAAATATCATTTCTCAGTATTTTTTGGAAAAACGCGGCGATCTCACGGTAATTTTGCAATTCAGCAGCCTGCTTTTGATTATCGGACTGGCCGTTCAGATCATTCAACGGATGGCGATAGTGAAGAAATATCAGAATAAGATTATTCTGGCGATTCTGGTAGCTGTCATTCCGGTGATTACGCTCCGGTTTATCAGTTCAGCCAGTATGACGATCTGGGCATTTCCATTTATCCTGATTTTGATTGCCCTTGTATTTAACAATCGTATTGCCATCGTCGGGATTACCGTATCAATATTTTTAACTCAGATTCTGGTTTTTATCATCAATCCCCAGGTGATTGTGAATATTGATAGCAAGGATCATATCGTTAGAATCGGTCTGTTTGGCATCGGGATTTGGGTCGCCTTTTTTGTCAACGATTTATACGTTAAGCGTTTGAAGGAGAATACTGAACAAATTAAGATTCAAAAAATGGTCGCCCAGGTATCTACCGATTTTTTGAATGTTAATAAAGAAAATTTTGATGTGATAACCGATAAATGGTTGGCTAAAAGCGGGGATATTTTTGACGTAGATCGGGCCTGCCGATGCTTTTTTAGTGAGGATAAAAAAAGGTTCAACTGCAAGAGTGAGTGGCGAAGAGAAGGGCTTGGGTCTCACAAAAAAAAACATCAGGATATGGCCGTAGCGGATGCTCCGGACTGGATTAGTGAAATATTAGCCAATAAAGTCGCTTATCGTTTTGATAAAGAAAGTAAGCCGGGAGAAAAAAATGACGATGATCAGGATTTACACTATTGCAGCAATGTGACCATAGCCATCCCCATTGCCTACAAGGGCGATGTCCGGGGGTTTTTGGCCTTTAGTATCGATAAAGAAGAGAAAACGATTAGCGACAAGCATAAGGATCTACTGGAAATTATCGCCAATCTTTTAGCTGACGCGATGTTAAAGATTGAGTCAGAAAAAGAGATTGCCTATCTCGCCTACTATGATCAGCTAACGGGAAGGCCTAACCGGTTACTCTTTGGGGAACGTGTTGCAGAGCAAATTGAAATAGCCCAAAAAACAGAAAAAATGATCGGAATCATCTATTTGGATATTGATAGCTTTAAAACCGTCAATGATATCATGGGCCATGAGGGCAGCAGTGAGCTTTTGGTTCAGGTTAGTCAGAAGTTGGTCCGATCAATAAAGCAAACCGATACGGTTTGTCGTTTTGAGGGAGACGGATTTTTAATCATGCTAAGTAATATTTCCCGCGAAAAGGAGGTCGTAAAGGTAACCAGCCGGATGACCGGTTTATTTAAGCATGCCTTTATCGTCAATGGCCAGGAATTCTATATCTCTGCTAATGCCGGTGTTGCGATTTATCCGAAGGATGGAGAAACGACGGAAGAATTGATAAAAAATGCCGATATTGCCATGTATAAGGCGAAAGAAAAGGGAAAAAACAATTATGTATTATGTTCATTACTGATTAAAGAAGAAGTGAAGTTAAGAAATAAGCTCACCAGCAATTTGTATTATGCCTTGGAAAATAAGGAATTGCAGGTTTACTATCAACCACAGGTTTGTTTGCAAACCGGAAAGATCGTCGCCGTCGAGGCATTGCTGAGATGGAATCATCCTGAATTGGGGATAATTCTACCCAAGGTGATCATTCCTCTGGCCGAACAAACGGGGCTAATTAATCCCATTGGCGAATGGGTGTTAAAAACAGGATGCAGTCAAAATAAAGCTTGGCAGGACAGTGGTCTGCCTCAGGTACGGATCGCTGTTAACATCTCAGCTAGCCAATTTGGAAATCCGATGCTGATTGGCATGATTAAAAAGATTCTAAAAAAAGCCGATTTAAAACCGAAGCATCTGGAATTGGAGCTGACCGAAAACATTGCCATCAACAAATCTAGCTATGTTATTTGTATATTAAGCGAGCTAAAAAAGCTGGGGGTATATCTTTCCATTGATGATTTCGGCACCGAATACTCATCTTTGAGCCGATTAAAAGGACTTCCCGTTGACCAGCTGAAAATTGATAAGCAGTTTATTGATGGCGTCGTCGGAAATGAAAAAGATCAGGCGATCGTCAATACAATTATCCAGCTGGCTAAAAATCTGGGAATAAATGTAATTGCCGAAGGAGCTGAAACCGAAGAACAGGTTAATTTTCTAAAAGAAAATCAGTGTGACACGATACAGGGCTTCTATTACTATCATCCATTGCCGGCAGATGAGATGGCAGCGGTGCTGCGACAAAATGGGTCGACATCCTGATTAAGGCATCAGGATGTCGGTTTATTCAGTTTAACTGATTTTCTTCCAAGGCCAGTTTGGCGGCCGGGAAGGGCTCCAGAGCTCGGCTTAAGATGCCCTGTACATAGGCAATCAGCATCCCGTAGTTGGTGATGTGAACCCCTTTATTTCTGGCGGTGTGAACCCGGTACTGCATTTCCCGGCGGTTGAGCATACAGCCGCCGCAGTGGACAATAACCGCATATTCGCCAATATCCTTGGGATAATGAGCGCCCGAAGCCCAGTGAAATTCAATATCACAGCCGGTAATCTGGCGGATCCAGCGAGGGATTTTGACCTTGCCAATATCATCGGCCTGGCGGTGATGGGTACAGCCTTCGACGATCAGCACCTTATCCCCGGGGGCTAATTGTTCAATCCGTTTGATCCCCTTAACCATTTCGGCCAGATCCGTTTTTTGGCGGGCAAACAGGATCGAAAAGGAGGTCAGCGGTATATCGGCTGGGGTGTCGGCCGAGACCTTCAGAAAGGCCTGGGAATCAGTGATGACAAGAGCTGGAGGCTTAGCCAGGTTTTCCAGGGTGTGTTTTAGCTCGTGTTCCTTGGTGATCATGGCCACCGCATCTTTTTCAAGGATGTCCCGGATGGTTTGCTGCTGGGGCAGAATCAGTCGGCCTTTGGGAGCGGATTTGTCGATCGGGGTAACCAGTACCACCATATCACCGGATTCGATCAGATCCCCAACCAGCGCTGGTTCGACATCTTCATAGTTGGCGTGGTCGATGATCATTTGCTTAACGGCTTTAATCCCGCTACCATTATAAACACTGGTAAAGGATAAGGGGATTTTAAGTGTTTTTTTCAAAGCTTCAATTTCTTCAGGAGCAGGACAACCCTTATCGGCTTTATTAAGCACAAAAACGCTGGGGATTTTTCGCTTAATTAACTGGTCAATAAATTCTTCTTCAAATTCAGTAATGCCGGTTTCAATATCAGCGACCACAATGGCAAAATGACATTTCCTGAGCACCTCGTAGGTTTTTTCAATTCGCAACATCCCCAGTTCTCCGGTGTCGTCCAGACCGGCGGTGTCAATAAAGACGACCGGGCCAATCGGCAGCAGTTCCATGGTTTTGTAAACCGGGTCAGTGGTGGTTCCGGCCACATCCGAAATAACCGCCACCGATTGGTCGGTGAGGGCATTGATCAGCGAAGACTTTCCAGCATTTCGTTTGCCAAAAAGACCAATCGCCATCCGGCTGGACATGGGGGTTTCATTCATGCTATTCACATTCATAACTTTTTATTTCCTTTCGATCAGTGCTTTTTATCTGTACTGGGTGAGGTCAGTCGTTCCGGTTTTAAAAGGGCCTCGAGTTCAGCCGCGGTCATCCAATTTTTTTCAAGGATAATATCGCGAATGGATTGTCCCGTTTCTTTTAATATCAGGGCCGCTTCGGTGCCCTTGTCATACCCGAGAATGGGCGTGAGGGCAGTGAGCATCACGGTACTGTTTTCCAGATGTTCCCGACAGGTTTGCGTGTTGGCGGTGATTCCCTCAATGCAGCGTTTAATAAAGATCGGCAGGGTGTGATCGAGCAGATTAAGTTCTTCAAACAGATTTTTGGCAATCACTGGCAGGAAGGCATTGAGTTCTAATTGCCCCGACATGGCGGCCAGAGTAATCGCGGTGTCATTGGCGATAATCTGAAAGGCCACCTGATTGACAGCCTCAGGAATGACCGGATTGACCTTTCCCGGCATAATTGAAGACCCGGCCTGCGCTGCGGGTAAGGTGATTTCACCAATGCCGGTGTAAGGGCCCGAGGAAAGCAGTCGCAGATCATTGGCAATTTTGGACAGGTTGACGGCGGCGGTTTTTAACAGGCCGGAAACTTCCACAAAGACATCGCAGTTCTGGGTCGGATCCATCATGTAATCGGTCCGGGCCAGGCTGATGCCGGTGAGATCCCGGAGTTTTTCAATCATCGTAAAGATGTAAGAACGGGGCGCATTTAATCCGGTGCCTACGGCAGTACCACCGATGTTTACCTGCCTGAGTCGTTCTTCGGCTTTGTAAAGTCGCCAGCGATCCCGGGAAATAGCCTGAGCCCAGGCGCCAAACTCCTGGCCCAGGGTTACCGGTACCGCATCCTGAAGCTGAGTCCGTCCGGCTTTGATGACCCGGGAGAATTCTTCTTCTTTTTCCTGGAGCGCTGATTGCAGGTTGGCAAAGGATTCAGCCACCGGCTTTAACAGTCGGATGGCGGCAATCCGTACCGCCGTTGGAAAGACATCATTGGTGGATTGGTGAAGATTGACATGATCCAGGGGATGAATCAAATGATAATCCCCTTTTTGTCCGCCCAGGCGCTCAATGGCCCGGTTGGCAATCACCTCGTTGACATTCATATTGGCAGAGGTGCCGGCGCCCCCCTGCATACAATCCACGACAAACTGGCTTCGCAGCGCGCCGGCTAGGATCTCGTCACAGGCTGCCGTGATGGCTTCGCCCTTTTTTGCATCCAGGGCACCAATGCTAATATTGGTAAGGGCTGCCGCTTTCTTGATCACCACCAGGGCTTCCACTAACTCTTTATGAATGGGAATGCCGGTGATAGAAAAATTTTCCCGGGCCCGAACGGTATGGATGCCGTAGTAAGCATCAACGGGCACGTCCCGTTGGCCCAATAAATCGTGTTCTGTTCGCATTTTTTTCCTCATTTCAACAAAATCAAAGATAAAAAAACTCTCTTTCCGAAAAAAGGACGGAAAGAGAGCGTAATAGCATTAGGATGTTTATTAAAATAAAATATAAAAAATATTAAATCAAATAAACTTGCCAATTTCGCACCTTTCCGGTCAGAAAAATCTTTTCGGTCAGGATAATAGCAACAATATAACGTTTTCAGTTTAATAAGGCAATCTTAGCATTGTTTGGTGGGTTTGTCAAAGTCGGGTTAGGGTATTATTTTGCAATAGCGACAGCGGTGTTTTTTTCTTAAAATTAACAATCTTTTTTCTTGACTATTTAAGCAGGTTTAACTAACATAGAGTTTAACGAGTTTGTAATAAACATTTAATCAACACAATATAAATCGGGAGGCCTGCAATGAGTGAATTAGAGACAACAACATACCCATGGGCGCTTTTTAATCTGGAACAGAGTGTCTATGGTGTGTCCAGTCAGTACATTCAATCCATTTTTATTATCGAAAATTTAATTCGGATGCCAGGTATGTCCGACTACATGAAGGGAGCAGTTAATTTACGGGGGAGAATTGTACCAATTATTGATACCCGGAAATTTTACGGTCTGCCGACAGTAGAAGAGGAAATTGCAAAATTAAAAATGCTAATGAAAACCCGAAAGGAAGATCATATCAACTGGCTTAATGAACTGGAAAACTCCGTTTTGGAAAAGCGTGAGTTTAAGCTAACCACAGATCCGCATGCCTGTGCCTTTGGCAAATGGTATGATCACTTCGAAACGAATGACCTGACCTTAAATCATTTGTTGAAAAAATTTGACGCGCCACATAAACAAATACATGCCGTGGGGGTTGAGGTTCGAAACCTTGTTGATAAGGGCGAATATGACAAAGCTTCGGAAACCATTAACAAAGCCAAAAACCGCGAATTAAAAAAAATGATTAACCTTTTTAATTCGTTATGTAGGGAATATTCAGATACCAAACGGGAAGTTGTCATTGTTCTTGAAGATTCCACAGGTAGCAAAGAAATCGGACTGACTGTAGATGAGGTATTTGCTATCGAACCGATTGAAGAAGATCGGGAAACCACCTTGGATTCGGTGACCCATCAATCTCACGAAAGTTTATTTTTAGGGAAGCGTTCCAAGGACGGCTCGCCAGTATTTATTTTAGATGAGCAATATTTCCTGAACTTATAAAAGTTCAGCTAAAAACCGTAATCTTAGAGTTAATGCTTAAAAAAAGACGTGCTAAAATATAATTACAAAAAAAAGAAGGTGAGGAAAACGCGCCTTCTTTTTTTTGTGTTTAATAAATCGAGAAAGGATAACAGTCTTTAAAATTAAGAAGGTTTAAGAGACGTATAATCACTTGGAAGGGCCGTGCTTATTTAGCAGCGAAGAAAAAAAGTGTGATTTAGTAAAAAAAACGGGTAAATACTTTATAAATCAGAGAGGAGGATTTGTAGATGAACTATCAAATCATTAGAGAATTTCCCCATCCTATGATGGAAAAAGGAAAGAGGCCGGTTATTTCCATCTATGTGGAAACAAACATAAAGAAACCGGATCGTCTGGAAAATCCCATCCGTTTTAAAAATCTCGTCAAAGAAGTCCAGGCTTCGTTAAAAGACAAGGAATTCAAAGGATTTAAAGAGTTGTTTTTGCTGTTTAAAGAAATGGAGGAGGATGCATTGTTCTGGGAAGGTGCCACTGAAAGTTTGGCAATTCTGGGTGATGAAGAAGAATGCATTGTCTATAAGCTGCCAGTAAAAACAAAAAGCCTGGCAATAGTGTCAGACAGCTATTATATAAAACCGATCTTAAGGAGTTTTCAATCTTATGGTCATTATCACGTGTTAGGACTCAATCGGGATAATTTTATCCTCTATGAAGCTGATCGCTATGGAATCCATGAAATACCGGTGGCAGAACAAGACTCAACCATGGAAGGGGTTTTGGGAACTGAAAAAACCGCTCCTCATCTTTCCGTGGCCAGTATTGGTGGAGACCAAGCGATGTATCATGGCCATGGCGGTGCCAAAGATGAGCGGAAGGTTGATCAGGAAAAATTTTTCCGTTATGTTGATGCCTTTATTCTAGAACAGTATTCCCATACATATAAGATACCACTGATCCTGGTGGGGTTAGATGAACATCAGGGTGAATTCAGAAAGCTGTCAAAGAATAATTATCTGATTGATCACGGGATAAAAATTGATGGCGTGTCACTGGATAAAAAGAGTTTTCAAGAAAAAATCCAAAGCGTGATGAAGGAACTGTTTAAAAAGGAATTAAAAGAACGAATGGACATTTTTACCGAAGCTCACGCCAAGGACTTGGGGTCCGATGATTTGGTCCAAATTGGTAGAGCCATTGCCGAAGGTCGGGTCGCGACCCTATACCTGGAGGAAAACACCGTTCATCCGGGACTTTTTGATCCCAATCAGGGCACTATCGTCCAGGGCAAAATTGAGAACCCCCGAGTCGGGGATGTCTACGATGACATGGCTGAGGTGGTTCTGAGCCGGGGCGGTGAGGTGTTGATTTTAGAAAAGGAAGAGATGCCAACCCAAAGCGATCTTGCTGCGGTATATAGGTACTAACTACCAGGTAAGGAATAAAACCGAGGATTAACCCCTAGAATTTAAAGGGGTTAATCCTTGTTGTTTTTCCAGACTTAGATGGATTTTGTAGTATAATAAAGATAAATTTTTAAGGAAACTTAATTTGGTTTAATGATCGATTCAAAAGAACAAAAATAAGAGAAAAGAGAAGGTAACGTCATGAGTAACGAATATAAAACAAAAATAGGCGCCCTGGTAGACAGTATTTCAGAGAGTTATAAAAAGGAATGTTATATAGCGCCCCATGATTTAGGCTTTTTACCCAACCGAAGTGTGATTATCGATACAACAAAAGCGTTGCGGCAGCTTGTTTTCCCCAGTTATTTTGGCAGAACTAATTTTCGCAGAGAAATACAGGATTATCACATTGGAGAGTTATTGGTCTGTATTATTGAAAGTCTGACCAAACAGTTTGCCCTGGCACTTAAGCATCAGGCCGGGGGAGCAGAAAATCGGGATGAAGAACATTATCGACTGGAAGCGGAAAGAATCTGCTACGAATTTATGAGCAAAATCCCTCAGATCCGGGAGTTTCTGGCAACCGATGTGATTGCCGCCTTTGATGGAGATCCTGCTGCAAAGAGTAAAGATGAAATTGTGTTTTGTTATCCGGGCGTTTTTGCTATCAGCATTCACCGCCTCGCTCATGAACTTTACAAACTCTCGGTGCCACTGATCCCCAGAATTATGAGTGAATACGCTCATAATATTACTGGTATTGACATCCATCCCGGGGCCACCATCGGTAAGTATTTTTTCATTGATCATGGCACTGGCGTGGTTATTGGGGAAACCGCCATTATTGGTGAGCATGTAAAAATTTATCAGGGTGTGACCCTGGGGGCACTCTCAACCCGAGGTGGACAAAAATTAAGAGGGGTGCGACGCCATCCCTGTCTGGAAGATGAGGTGACCGTTTACTCAGGGGCCTCCATTTTGGGGGGCGAGACGGTTGTTGGAAAAGGGGTTGTCATTGGCAGTAATGTATTTATTACAAAATCAGTGCTGGAAGGGACAAAGGTTAGCATAAAAACACCAGAACTCCATTTTTCTGGACATGAAACAAAGGAACAGTCCATGGCAGCCTTTGATTGGGTAATTTAAATCATCACAGGCATAACTAAAAAGTGGTACTGTTGGCGTGTTTTAATCCACTTACCTTAGAATAAAAGCACATTAAAAAAGTTTCAAAATCTAATTGGATTTTGAAACTTTTTTAAGTCACCGTTTAAGCGTGGGGAGACGGGGTAAATTAAGAATATTAGTTTGAACTGAAAAAAACAAGCATCATTATGATAAAATGAAATAAATAGTTATCAAGGAATCAATCAAAAAAAGTTTAGGGGGGAACAATGAGCACAAAGATATTGATTGTGGATGATTCAACCACGGATCGGCTGATTATCAGCACCATGTTAGCGGATTATCATACGCTGACCGCCTGTGATGGCTTGGATGCCATGGCGTTGATTGAAAAAAACCCGGATATCGATCTGGTGATTCTTGATTTAAACATGCCCAGAATGAATGGTTTTGAGGTGCTAGAAGCAATGCAGGAAAATCCGGAGTTTCGAAAGATCCGCACCATTATTCTGACAAACTATGACGAGATTGACAATGAGGTCAAAGGTCTGGAATTAGGGGCGGTTGACTATATCAGAAAACCACTCAATATTCAGTCGCTGCTGATTCGGATTAATATTCATATCAAATTAAAACAGGTTCAAAAAATGATTGAGCAGGATAATGAGCGGCTGGATGCCATGGTTTTAAAGAAAACCAGAGAGGTGGCAGCGACTCGGGATATTACCATCCAGGCCCTGGTTGGGCTACTGGAAGTTCGCAATGTTGAATCATCCAGACATACGATAAGAACCCAATTGATTATGAAAATTCTTTGTGACCATTTAAAAACGAAGGATAAATACAAAGACATCCTTACCGAAGCCTATGTCAAGGAGCTGGTAACCACCACGCCTCTCCATGATATCGGCAAGGTAGGTATTCCCGATAATATTTTATTAAAACCCGGAAGGCTCACGGATGATGAGTTTACGATCATGAAAAAACATGTGAACTATGGAGTCAACGCGCTGCAAAACGAAATCTATTGTGATGAAGACGTTCCCAGCTTTATCAAAACGGCGATGGAAATTGTCGGTGCGCATCATGAAAAATATGACGGAACTGGTTATCCCAATGGGTTATTGGGGGGTGCGATTCCTCTGCCGGGACGTCTGATGGCTATTATTGATGTTTATGATGCCCTGACCAGCAAACGAATTTATAAACCGGCTTATGATTTTGACTACAGCATTGATTTGATCATAAGCGAAAGTGGCAAGCATTTTGATCCTGATATCGTGGTGGGATTTTTGGAAATTAAAGAGCAGGTAGCTGAGATTTCCCGTAAATTTATACAGGAGATCCATGAAGTGGAGACATTGTGATGAAAAGATTGGGTCGCTTAATCATGTTACTTATCTTGATTATCGGTTTCCCTTCTTTTTGTTATGCCCGTGATGATAGCATCGATTGGACAGCAGAAGAGCTGGCCTTTATGGAGGAGCATCCGGTGATCCGCCTGGGCGTTGATCCGATGTTTGTGCCCTTTGAATTTTTTGATAACGATGGCACCTATCAGGGTATTACCTCAGATTATCTTGAAATAATCAGCGAAAAAACAGGCTTAGAGATGCAAGTGATTAAAGGGCTGACCTGGACCGAAGCTTATGAAAAAGCCCTTCATGGTGAGGTCGATATGCTTCCGGCGATTTCTAAAACGTCGGCCAGAGAACAGTATTTTTTATTTTCAGAACCGTATTATTATTTTAAACGGGTTATTGTTATCAGAGAGTCGACCGAAAATATCAGTAGTATTGAAGATTTATATCGGCAAACGGTGGCAGTTCAAAAGAATAGCTCCCATCACAGCTATCTGGCCGAGTACCCGCAGATTAATCTAAGCCTGTACGATTCCGTTGAAGCGGCCCTAACCGCCGTTGCCAACGGCACAGAAACGGCTTTTATGGGGAATCTGGCGACCACCAACTACCTTATTAATTCAACCGGTTTGACCAATTTGAAATACGTTGCTTTTGAAGCCGAGCAACAGCAGGGGTTATATTTTAGCGTGCGTAATGACTGGCCGGTGCTGATTGGTATTATTGATAAAACCCTGGCAACCATTACGCCGGAAGAGCGGATTGCCATTAACAGTAAGTGGGTTGGGGCCACGGTGGAACCAGATTACGGACCCATTTATCAGGCGATCCTGATAACCAGCGGGGTGATTATACTAATCTGGCTGGTCTCAATTTACTGGATTTTGAGACTGCGAAGAGAAATTGAAAAGCGTAAAAAAATTCAGACGGATCTGGAACAGGCCAAACAGGAAGCCGAGGCCGCCAATAATATCAAATCCAGTTTTTTGGCACGGATGTCCCATGAAATCAGAACCCCTCTTAATGCGATTACCGGTATGGCATATCTGGTAAAGAAAACGCAGGTAACCCTGACCCAGAAGATGTATTTAGATCGCATTACCCAATCGGCCAATACAATGCTCAGTATTATTAATGACATTCTTGATTTTTCAAAAATTGAAGCTGGGAAAATCGAATTGGAGCGTGTTGCGTTTAATCTGGATCTGGTGATTCAGGATGTGATTAACATCGTTTCTTATAAAATTGAAGAGCAACAACTTGGCTTTAAATTGAGTAAGGATCCTAAAATACCAAACTGTTATTTTGGCGATGCTAAACGGATTGAACAGATTTTACTAAACCTGATCAACAATGCCACCAAGTTTACGATGACTGGGGAAGTCGCGGTTGATGTCCGATTGGTAGCGCGAGAATCCAATTTTTACCATCTCGCCTTTACGGTTAGTGATACCGGCATTGGCATGTCTGATGAACAGATAAAAAACCTTTTCGAACCCTTTGCCCAGGGTGATGCCAGCATTAATCGTCGTTTTGGTGGTACTGGGCTGGGCCTTTCGATTGTCAAAAGTCTGGTGGAAATGATGAATGGGGAGATCGCGGTTTACAGTACAGAGGGCGAAGGTTCAACGTTTATCGTTGAATTATCATTGGAAAAAGATCAGAAAAAAGAGCAGGAATATGAACAACAGGTCTCATCCTTGTATTTCAATGACATTAAAACGCTGGTACTGGAAAAGACCGGCGCAAATATGAATATAATTGACAGTTACTTAGGCGCCTTTGGGATGCATTGTGAACTGACAACTTCTCCGGCCAGTGTCGTCAATATGCTGGAGTTGGAAAATGGTAAGTTTTCAGAGCCCTTTGATCTGCTGATTCTGGATTATAATACCCCTGCCGGCGGTGGGTTCAAGTTTGTGGAAATGATTCAGGACAACAGGAAAATCTTGAAAAAGCCCAGGGTTATTATGCTGTTGCCAATGATGCGGGAAGACTTGTTTGATAAACTGGATAGCCAGGGGGTGGATATCGGTATCGGAAAGCCGATTATCCCATCAGTTTTATACAATGGTATTCTGGAAATTTTCAGAACCAAAGCCATTGTCGCCAATCAGGTATTTAAACAGGAAGATAAGGATAGCCTTGAAAATAATTATGGTATTCTGGTAGTAGAAGACAATAAAACCAATCAGCTTATTGCAAAATCATTACTGGAGCCGGCGGGATTCCGGGTCTGGTTGGGTAATGACGGGCAAGAAGGGATTGATCTGTTTAAGGTACATCGCACAGAGATTGATTTAATTCTAATGGATCTGCATATGCCAGTACTTAACGGTTATGAAGCAGCCCAGCAAATCAGGGAACTTTCGGTTGAGATTCCGATTGTGGCCATGACGGCTGATGTGATTGAGGGGGTTAAGGAAAAATGCGAATCTTATGGTATTCATCACTATATCAGTAAACCCTTTAATCCTGAAAAATTTGTGGAAACCATCCGAAAAATTGCAAGCGCTGAAACAAAGGGCAAAGAAAACAGAATTAAAGAAGCTAACAGCCAGAGCATCGAACAAAACAGCCGAAAAGTGGCGGATGCCCCGGTGCTTGACCGGGAAGAAGGACTCCGATACATGGGAGATAACGCGGTACTTTATGAGCGTGTTTTAAAAGCCTATTTCAATGAAAATCAGGAAGTGATAGAAAATCTGGATTTTGCCATCAAAGCTGAAAGCTTTCAGGAGGCAGCCCAGATCGTTCATAAGGTTAAAAGCAGTTCTGGAAGCATTGGTGCCAAACAACTGTTTGAAATCGCCAAAGACTTCCAGAAAGCACTTGAAAGCGGGGCAGAAAAAGAAATCATCAATTTCTATCCTCAGTTTGTTGCGGCTATGAAGCTACTGCTGGATACAATCGAGCCAGCTGAAGATAGTGGCGGTCAGGAATGAGTATTGATCGTATTTGCCATCCGAAGAATGCTTTCGGGCAACGGCTTCATCGGAGACGTGTTATCCTTTTGGCCAGACTTCTCGACCATGTTTGACACGAACTTATGAAAAAACTTCATTTTATCCGGTCTCATTTCGCCACCAAAATTATCGAGAGTAAGGGCTTTTTCGAGCAGAATGTCGGGAAAAGAGTCTTTAAAATAAGTATCAATTGTTTCAGCCGAACCACAGGAGATAAAAAAGCCCAGATTTTTGTTTTTCAGTTCATCTAAATGTGAAAGACAGTATTTTTTTATTTTCTTGTCAATCTGTCCAATGTAAATAGAACCGCCGATTAAGACTGTATCGTAGTCGTCCAGAGCGGGAATTTTATCGGAATTGATATTGACGAGTCGGGTTTCTCCGTTTAAGTTCTTTTTTAGTTCTGCGACGCAGTCCGCGGTAAAGCCATATTTACTGGCATAAAGTATCATGGTTTTCATGGGCATTTCCTTTCTTTGCATCTTATTGAGTTAAGGCATTTTCAATGGATTTGAGATAGGCTTTGCTGGTAACCGTGGCACCGCTGACTGTATCGACAGTGGTATTTTGTATTTTAATGACTTGGTTGATAATCGTACTGGTCACATCTGGAGATTCCATGGTGACGGCTTTGACCACATCAATTGATGTAATCTGATGATTGGCCACACTGACGGCAACCTCATTGGTCCAACGTCCAGATTCGTAAACACCGGCATAGGTGCCATCTTCAATTTTTTGTAGATCCACCGGATTGATTGCCAGGTTTTCCCCGGATTCCAGGCCGCTGGTGAGATAAAAAAATCCGCCGGCACCTACTAGTACCAATACGCCCAGAATACTGAGAATAATAATCATTGCTTTTTTCACGTATTTTCCTCCTGTTATCTTGATTCTTGATCCATCTTTTCCAGGTTTGTCAGTATCTTTGCAAGGGTTGACCGAGTCATGGCCAGCTCCTCTGCCGAGATGCCGTTAAATAATTTTTCAGTAAAAATCACTGCTTTCGCCTGACTTTCGTTACCGAAAGAATCGACGGCGTCGGTTAGTTTGATCCGGGTGATTCGGGCATCTTGAGGGTCTTTTTCCATAACAATGAAGCCTTTTTGTTCTAACTTCAGAGCTACCTGCTTGACGTTCTGATGAGAACTGCCCATTCCTTTGGCGACTTCTTTGATGGTGGGGTTATGATCAAAGGTATTCGCAACGACAATCGTGAGCAGCCACTGCTTGGTTGTTAGATTGTATTCTCTTAGTTCCCGCTCCAGTTGGGTGGTCATCTGGTTGGCAACGACTTGAACACTGCCAAAGATAAATTTTTGATCGGTCATTGAGTCGATATGGTCCAAAATATAACCTCCTCGCTTCTATTAAGGTAAGACCTTACCTTAATAGATAATACCTTACCTATTTTTGTCTGTCAATACTTATCAGCCGAATATATATATTTCTGAAGAAAGTTAAGACTAGCAAAATTTGAAAGGGTTTGCAAAAAATTTAACGGTAGAAATTTTTAAATTTATGTTATCATAAACAAGCGAAAAAGTTCACGATAGGGATGATGTTACTTGATTGAAATAGTGATTAACGTTTGCATTATAAATCAGTTTGACACTACATCTTGTATGTGATAAAATACAAACAACAAAATAAGGAGATAATGGTGCTGTGCCAACAGGTGCAGTTTGGGGGAAGCAGGTGTGAATCCTGCACGGTCCCGCCGCTGTAATGGTGAGATGTTAAAAGAAAATAAACAGGTTAAGCTGTTTGTTTCTGAACGTTCAAACCGGAGTCAGATTACCCGCCGTTATTAAATGCACCAGACTCTACGCGTGATAGAGGGTGTTCAATGTATCATTATGCCTCTTGACCACGCCGTTGAGGGGTTTTTGCATGCCTAAAACACCTAAAAGACTAGCAGGAAAGAAGGAAACGACCAGAATGATTACAAAAATTAGAAAAAGAGACGGACGAGAAGCCCCGTTTAACATTGAAAAAATTGCCAACGCTATTTTCAAGGCAGCCAGTGAAATCGGCGGCCAGAATTATCAGACGGCCATGGATCTGGCCGAGCGGGTTACCATTTATATTGAGCAGGAAATGAATACGAATGCGCCAACAGTGGAAGAAATTCAGGATGCGGTGGAAAAAATCCTGATTGAAACCGGACACGCCAAAACGGCCAAGGAGTATATTCTATACCGGGCTGAACGAACCCGAATTCGGGAGATGGATACCCGGCTGATGAAAATATATGAAGACCTGACCTTCAAGGACGCTAAGGATAATGATGTAAAACGAGAAAATGCCAATATTGACGGGGACACCGCTATGGGCACGATGCTGAAGTACGGGTCAGAGGGCGCCAAGCAGTTTTATGAAATGTTTGTCTTGAATCCAGAGCATTCAGCCGCTCATAAAGCCGGTGAAATCCACATTCATGATATGGACTTTCTAACCCTGACGACGACCTGCACTCAGATTGATTTGGAAAAGCTGTTTAAAAATGGCTTTTCTACTGGCCATGGACATCTGCGCGAACCCAATGATATTCAAAGCTATTCGGCTCTGGCCTGCATTGCCATCCAGTCGAACCAGAATGATCAGCATGGCGGACAGAGCATTCCCAATTTTGACTATGCCATGGTTCCGGGGGTAAAAAAAACCTTTGTCCGGCTTTATCAGGAGAACCTTGCCAAGGCCTTAACCTTATTAACGGAGACAAAGAATGCCTTAGCAAAGGTTAAAGCCATCGGCGCGGACATCGAAAAGAAACTGGGGTTAAGACCCGAATTAAATCAACCCAAAGGTTATCAAGAAGCAGAAGCCCGGAGCCTGGCCCAATGGATTGTTGACGCCAATGTCATTAACCGGGTGCAGGGCTTTGCAATGGAAAATGCCGAGCGGGAAATCGACCGTAGTGTCTATCAGTCAATGGAAGCGTTTGTCCATAACCTGAACACGATGCACAGCCGAGCCGGTGCCCAAATCCCCTTTAGTTCCATTAATTATGGTATGGATAGTTCTACCGAAGGGCGGTTGGTGGTAAAAAACCTGTTGCTGGCTACTGAGGCTGGTCTGGGCAATGGGGAGACGCCGATCTTTCCAATTCATATTTTTAAGGTCAAAGAAGGGGTGAACTATAATCCCTGGGACCCCAATTATGATTTGTTCAAATTGGCCTGCCGGGTTAGTGCCAAGCGATTGTTTCCCAATTTCTCCTTTCTGGATGCACCCTACAACCTGAAGTATTACAAAGAAGGTCAACCGGAAACAGAAATAGCCTATATGGGCTGCCGCACCCGGGTGATTGGAAATGTCCATGATACCAATCGGGAAATCACCTATGGCCGCGGGAACCTGAGCTTCACCACCATTAATCTGCCCCGTATTGCCTTAAATAGTCAAGGAGACAAAGAACTGTTTTTTATTGAGCTGGATAAAAAAATTGATTTGGTTATTGATCAATTACTGGAACGATTTGAAATTCAGGCCCATAAAAAGGTCAAAAATTTTCCCTTTTTGATGGGACAGGGGGTTTGGATTGATTCCGATGATCTTACTGAAGAGATGGAAATCCGGGAAGTGCTCAAACATGGGACCCTGAGTATGGGCTTTATTGGCCTGGCGGAATGCCTTGTCGTTTTAACCGGAAAGCACCATGGGCAAGCGCAAGAAGTCCAGGAACTGGGGCTGGCAATTGTGGGCCACATGCGAAAGCGAATGGATGAAACCAGCCAGCACTATCAGATGAACTTTACCCTGCTGGGCACGCCGGCAGAAGGTACCGCCGGACGATTTGTCAAGCTGGATAAAACTATTTTTGGCGATATCCCGGGTGTAACCGACCGGGAATACTACACCAACTCTTTCCACATCCCGGTTTACTATGGAACCAGTGCTTACGACAAAATCAGACTGGAAGCACCTTATCATGAGCTTACCAATGCTGGGCACATTACCTATGTGGAAATGGATGGCGACCCGATGGACAATCTGGAGGCCTTTGAAAAGGTGGTCCGAGCGATGAAGGAAGCCGGTATTGGCTATGGTTCCATTAACCATCCGGTGGACCGGGATCCGGTTTGCGGCTATACTGGAATTATCGGGGATGTTTGCCCGAGTTGCGGTCGGTCAGAAGGAGAGCAGAAATTTGAACGCATTCGCCGAATCACCGGTTATCTGGTGGGCACTCTGGACCGTTTTAACGATGCTAAAAAAGCGGAAGTTAGAGATCGGATCAAACATTTTAATGCTGCTGAGCAGATTGCTACTGGTGAAGCAATGGAGCAATTGCAATGAGTAAAAAAGTAAGAATCGCCGGAGTGGTCAAAGAATCCATTGTCGATGGGCCAGGCATCCGCTTTGTGGTTTTTGCTCAGGGATGTCCGCACCAGTGTGAGGGTTGTCATAACCCGGCGACCCATGATTCTAACGGGGGTAACCTGGTGGACGTAGACGCCATCATCGATGAAATGAGAAAGAACCCGCTACTTGATGGCATTACCCTAAGTGGTGGCGAACCCTTTGAACAACCAGAGGCCTTTTGTGAATTGGCCAAACGATCAAAAGAACTGGGGTATCATGTGATGACTTATACCGGGTACACCTATGAAACCCTACTAGAGAAAAAAGATGCCAGACGGCTCCGCTTACTGGAAAACACCGATCTGCTGGTTGATGGAAAGTTTGAAGTAAAAAAGAAGAGCCTGATGCTTAAATTCAGAGGATCGAAAAACCAGCGGATCATTGATGTGAATAGGTCCCGTCGGGACAATAGACTGACGCTTAGTGAGATCAGCTAGAGATAAAGAATAATCAAAAACAATAATAAAAGCAATCGCATTTTCAGCGGTTGCTTTTTGTTTAGTGGGCAATCACAAAAGCGGCAAAGAGAGCAGATATGAATACCCAAGACAGTTAAAGCGTATCCACGTTAGTGGTCATTTTTAACAAAATAGGCTCAAAGTCATAAACAGCATTTGTTCAATAAAAAAAATAGTAGTGGAAAAAAATATTAAAACGGTTAAAATAGTAAAGGTGCGGATTAATTTGGAATCGATTGTAAAACGATTGAGGAAAAATTTGGATGAAATAAATTAAAACAGAAACAAGTGGAGGAAATGGTGTGAATAAACGCAGTGAGTTTTCAAGTAAAATCGGGTTTGTATTGGCAGCGGCCGGATCGGCAGTGGGGCTGGGAAATATCTGGCGATTTCCCTATTTAGCGGCTAAATATGGTGGAGGACTCTTTCTGGTAATTTACCTGATTTTTGTGGTAACTCTGGGGTTTGCAATTATGACAGCAGAATTGGCGATTGGTCGAAAAACTCAGCTTAGCCCCATGGGAGCCTATCGAGCACTCGATAAACGGTTTAGTTTCGTGGGGATTATTGCCTCATTGGTAGCGTTTCTGATTTTTCCCTATTACAGTGTAATCGGGGGATGGGTAATCAAATATTTTGCCGTTTTTGTAACCGGGGGTGGCATGGCAACAACCGGTGCCGATTATTTTTCGAACTATATCGCAAAACCCTTTGAACCGATTATCTGGCAATCAATTTTTGTTCTGGCGACCACCTTCGTGGTGATCAGAGGAGTTAAGGATGGTATTGAGAAAGCCAGTAAGATACTGATGCCGATACTGATTGTAATGTCAGTTTTTTTGTCGGTCTATTCGATTATGCAGCCTGGGGCCATGGACGGGGTATGGTACTTTCTTTACCCGGATTTGGCAAACTTCAGCTTTCAGGCCGTTTTAGCGGCCATGGGACAGATGTTTTACTCATTATCGCTGGCGATGGGGATTATGGTCACCTATGGTTCATACCTCAGTAAAAAAGAAGACCTGGAAGTTTCGGTTAAGCAAATCGAAATGTTTGATGCAGGTATTGCCATATTGGCCGGATTTATGATCATCCCAGCAGTTTTTGCTTTTTCAGGAGGAGATCCCGCAGCCCTTAGTAAGGGACCAGGCTTGATGTTTGTCACGCTGCCCAAGGTGTTTGAAACCATGGGTTTTGGAAATGTTATGGGTGGTGTCTTCTTTTTATTGGTGTTGTTTGCCGCGCTGACATCTTCCATTTCGCTGATGGAAGCGGTAGTAGCAAGTGCCTGTGATCAGTTTAAGTGGGAACGTAAGAAGGGCGTGCTTATCGTTGCGGTGCTGGCAGTTCTGATTGGGATACCATCTTCATTGGGACAAGGGGTATGGAGTGAGGTGCTTATTTTTGGGTTCAACTTTCTGGATTTCTTTGATTTTATCACGAACTCTATTCTCATGCCGATTGGTGCCTTTTTCACCTGCATCCTTGTTGGGCATGTTCTGGAAACAAAGATCATCACCGATGAAGTCAAGTTGTCTTCACCTTTTAAACGCGAAAAGCTCTTTATCATCATGGTCAAATACATTGCACCGCTATGTATTATTGGTATTTTGATCAGCTCAATCTTAGAGGCGATGGGTGTGATTAAATATTGATGTGGTAAATGAACAGCATAAACAAAACGTCCCCGTGTCATGTGCAAATGTCAACCGCCTTTATCGTGGCGTGATTAAACGAAGTTGTTAAGTATCTATTTTTAAGGCGAAAATTATTTGTCATGGATTTGCTATGTTGAGCGTTTAAACATTTACTATTGTTGCAAAAGCAGATATAATAATTAAAAAGTAGAAAGAAGGTAATTCTTAATGTGTACGAGCCTCACCTTAATGACCACAAATCAGATTAATACGCTTGCCAGAACCATGGATTTCGCTTTTTTATTAGACCCTGAGCTGATTTTCCTGCCAAGGAAGTTTTCGTTAGTGTCTGAGGTGGATCAAACAGTAAGATCAGTCAAATATGCGATGATGGGAATCGGTCGAAATTTAGGCACCTATCTTTTTGCCGATGGCCTTAATGAAGCGGGTCTATCCTGTGCCAGTTTATACTTTCCAGGCTATGCGGAGTACAACGATTCTGTCATCCCTAAGAAAACCAACCTTGCTCCTCATGAAATCGTTGGATGGTTGTTAACCAATTTTTCGACACTTGAAGAAGTGAAAGCGGCAATTCCCCAGTTAAATATCGTTAGTACGCCGCTTAAGCTTATGAATGTAATTACCCCACTGCACTGGATAATTACTGATAAGAAAGGGAATACGTTGGTGATTGAACCAACGAAGGATGGTATCATCATCTATGAAAATCCTCTGGGGGTGATGACGAACAGTCCTGACTTCAATTGGCACTTAACGAACATTCGCAATTATATTGGCGTTTCGCCAAATAAAACAGGACCAATTCAGTTAAATGGTATGACATTCAATCCCTTTGGCGGGGGTTCGGGAACCTTTGGCTTGCCCGGAGATTACACACCGCCTTCCCGATTTTTGCGGGCATTGTTTGGAAGAGAAGCCATTAATCCTATTGAAACGGAAGAAGAGTGCATTAACGCCGCCTTTCATATTTTGGCATCAGTTGATATACCCAAAGGAAGTGTTATCACCGATGAGGGAATCGATTTTACCCAATACACCGCTTGTATGGTTTGCAATACGGGTTCCTATTACTTTAAAACTTACGATAACAACCAGATCGCCCGGGCTTGCCTTTTTAATGAAGATTTTGAAGCCGCGCAACCAAGGGTCTGGGGTATTACAAAGAAACAGCAATACCATCAATTGAACTAAAAAACAAACGGTTATGACAAGGATAAACAATGGTGACACGGATAGGATGCTGTTCGTTAGTGTTTTAAGCATGTTGAGATAGAAAAGGAAGAAAAAATGGAAAAGGGCTTTTGTTATCAAACCCCATTGGGGAAAATTGTTCTGATTGAGAATGGTAGTGCCGTTACTCGGCTAATTTTTAGCGAGGTATTGCCAGAAGGCGTTAATTGCACGGAAACACCCTTGCTCAAAAAAGCGGTTTTGGAACTCCAGGAATATTTCGCCGGGACGCGTAAGCGTTTCGATCTGCCCCTTTCTCCTCAAGGCACCGACTTTCAGCAAAAGGTCTGGAAAGCCCTCCAGGATATTCCCTATGGGGCGGTCGTCAGCTACAAAGACATCGCCTTGGCCATCGGTAACGAGAAAGCCTGCCGGGCAGTGGGCGGCGCCAATAACAAAAACCCCATCTCCATTATTATTCCCTGTCACCGAGTAATTGGTGCCGATGGAAGTCTGGTGGGGTATGGCGGTGGGCTGGAAATAAAAAGGCGGTTGCTGGCATTGGAAAAACAAAAATAACGCAATTTTAAAGTGCTTTTAACAGAGTTATTCTTGTAGTTTATTGCAATTTGATATAAATTCACGTCTAAGCAGATTTATTTGCAGATGATTTATAGCAATAAAACAACGGAGGATGATCATTTTGAAATTAAGCAAAGAAGAATTTTCGTGGATTTTGGTCGATTGTGGGAACTCCGCCTATTCAATGGCGGTAACGACGGCTTTACTTCCAATTGTATTTGGAATGTTTGAAAATGTTCAAAGCAGTATGGACCTGGGGTATTTTAATTCGATTGCCAGTATCTTAGTTGCGGTACTTAGCCCAATTTTGGGTACCATTGCCGATTATAAGGACAAGAAGAAGCGTTTTTTTGTATTCTTTACGTTGCTGGGGATTTTTGCAACGGCCGCTCTTGCCTTTGTGCCACCTTCAAGTGGACAGTGGCAGGTGCTGATTTTTTTCTTTGTTTTGTCGGCTATTGGTTTTTCCGGTGCGAATATCTTTTATGATGCCTTTATCGTGGACGTTACCAGCAATGAACGGATGGATCGGGTTTCTTCAGTAGGTTTTGCTTTTGGCTATATCGCCAGTGTGATTCCGTTTGGCATCAGCCTGGCACTAATCCTTCTGCTGGGCATGGACCAGGCGATTGGCTATCAGATCGGGTTTATCGTCACGGCACTTTGGTGGGGACTGTTTACTATCCCGATGATTAGAGATGTAAAGCAACGGCATTATATTGAACCTGAACCCCGGCCAATCGTCAATAGTTTTAAGCGGCTAGCGAATACTTTTAAGAATATCCGAAATCATAAAACGGTTTTTATCTTTTTGGCAGCATATTTTTTTTATATCGATGGGGTCGATACGATCATCAAAATGGTAGTGCCTTATGCTACTGCAATCCTCGGGAAGGATTCACTAGATACCGTCACGTTACTGGGAATCCTGCTGATTATCCAGATTATTGCCTTCCCCTGTGCGATTCTTTATGGTAACCTGGCCAAACGATTTTCAACCAGCACCATGATCATTGTTGGTATTATGACCTATATTGTGGCCTGTATCGCGGCCATTTTTATCACTTCGATCGGACATGTCTTTATTCTCGGGGCGATGATTGGTTCCGCTCAGGGCGGCATTCAGGCCTTGAGCCGGTCTTATTATGCCAAGATTGTTCCCAAGGAAAAATCCAATGAATTTTTCGGCTTCTATAATATTTTTGGTAAATTTTCAGCCATTGTGGGACCGGCGATCATGGCACTGACAACAACGCTGACCGGCAACGCCCGACTGAGTATACTGGGAATTATCCCTTTGTTTGTGATCGGATTTATTATTTTTATAACCTTGCCAAGAGACCCACAGCAAGGTTATAACGTCATGGAGTGAATTTAAAGATGGGCCCAGGAAAATCAAACTATTTAATGGTCATCTCTTACGATGCCTTTTCACAGGATAACTGGGAACAAGCAAGCAGGCTTCCCAATTTATCAAAACTGATCAAAGACGGTGCTTATAGTACTCAATTAAAAAGTGTTTATCCGACCCTGACCTATGTCGTTCATACGACCATGGTAACCGGAGTCTATCCCGACAAACACGGAATCTATCATAATAATCCTTTTCAGCCATTTGAAAAGGAAGCGGAGCAGCGCTGGTTTTGGTATAAAAATGAAATCAAGGTGCCGGCGATTTATGATTGCTTAAAAAAGCATCATCTTAAATCAGCCGGAATCCTTTGGCCGGTGACGGGTAGAACGGCCATTGATTATAACTTGCCCGAGATCCGGGCCATTAAAAAGGAAAACCAGGTGCTGAAAATTTTAAGAAACGGCAGTCCACTTTATTGCCTCGACCTGGAAAAGAAATTTGGACGCTTTAGAAAAGGCTTCAAACAACCATATCTGGATGATTTTACAACCCTGTGCGCGGTGGATACGATTAAAAAAAAGAAACCCAATTTACTGCTAATGCACCTCATTGACCTGGATGACGCAAAGCATCAGCATGGTACCGACAGTCCGGAAGTAAAAGAAGCCATCATCCGGATGGATAAAAGGTTGGGCGATCTCATTCAGGCAGTCGAAGAAGCGGGGATCAAAGAGAATACGACCTTTCTTGTGCTGGGGGATCATGGACAGATTAATGTCCACTATAAGATAAAGCTCAATGCCTTATTAAAAGAAAAAGGCCTTATTTTTGAAGAAAACAAAAAAATGCAATGGCGGGCCTATATCCAGGGGGCTGGGGGCGCAGCTTATCTGCATTTGCGCAAAAATGACAGCGAAGCCGAGAAAATGGCAGTCGCGATTCTAAATCAGGCCATCTGCGAGGACTGTTTTGGAATTGAAAAACTATATAACCGAAAGGAACTGGGTCAGTATCATGCCGAGGACTCCGTTTCTTATATGCTGGAAGCGAAAATCGGCTACTGTTTTGAGGACGATCTGGAAGGCCCGGTTATTGAGGCGATGGACGCATCAAAAGACGAGCAGGCAACCCATGGTTATTTACCAGATAAGCCCGATCAACAGGGTTACCGGTGCGTTTTCGTGGCCTCCGGCGCACGGATAAAAAGTAACTTTCAGTTAGGTGAAATTCAAATGGTCGATATCGCACCAACAATGGCAAGGAGTCTGGGGATTGATTTTTTTAAGGGTGATGGCCGACCATTAAATGAGATTTTTCAGGATCAAGAATCCGGGTTCTGAAGCGTTCCGATATCACATCGGTATCATAAAAAAGCAACCGCCGAATCATGGGGTTGCTTTTTTGTTTGTCGAATGCAAAAAATCAGATGAATTTTCTTAAAAAAAAGCTTACAATAATAAAAGTGTAGCAAATAAGCAAAAAAATAGAGGGGAGGTAGAACATGAAACGAATCATTACAGAATATTTAAAACCCTATTATGGCCGGATGGCCTTTGGGGTATTCTTTAAATTTACCGGTTCGATCATGGATTTGATTATTCCCTCAATTCTGGCCACGATTATTGATCAGGTGATCCCGTTAAATGAATGGTTGCCGATATTTTATTGGGGCGTTGTGATGGTGGTCTGTGCGATCATCGGGCTGGTCTTTAACATTATTGCCAATCGTATGGCGGCCAGGGTGGCCAGTGATGCCACCGAGGTGATTCGGCATGATCTATTTGCCAAGGTAATGTATTTTTCCAATCACCAAATGGATACGCTAACCAAGCCGTCGGTAATTTCGCGGTTAACATCCGACACCTACATCATTCACCAGATGATTATCCGCATCCAAAGGCTGGGGGTTCGGGCACCGATTATGCTGGTTGGTGGTATCATTATCACGATGACCCTGGACCCGGTTTTGGCGACGGTACTAATTGGCATTATGCCCATTATGGCGGTATTGATTACCCTGGTTTCGAGAAAAAGCATGCCGCTTTTTGCTGGACTGCAAAAGGCGTTTGACGGCTTTGTCAGAGTGGTCAGAGAAGATATCAATGGCATCCGGGTGATTAAGGCCCTGTCTAAAACAGACTATGAGAAAAAACGGTTTGATGCCATTAATACCGATGTCGTAAACCGGGAGAAAAAAGCCCGGATGACGGTAGCGGTGATTTCGCCAGCCATGAATATCTGTCTGAATATGGGCTTGGTTGGGGTCGTGGTAATGGGGGCTTATGGTGTCAATAATGGTACCTCAGAAGTGGGGATCATTCTGGCTTTTATGACCTATTTTACGATTATTCTTCATGCCGTTGTAGCCATTTCCAGAATGTTTGAAATGTGGCCAAAGGCCACAGCTTCGGCAGATCGGATTATCCAGGCGTTAGATAGTGTGGATGCACTAAAAGTTCAGGAAGTAGCCGAAGTGATTAAAACGAACAAAACGGACGTTTTTGTGGAATTTAAAGAGGTCTCCTTTTCGTATAATAAAGAGGAACCTAATCTGAGCAATATTTCTTTTGCACTGGCCAAAGGGGAAACTTTGGGAATTATCGGTGAAACTGGTGCTGGCAAAACGACCCTGCTGAACCTGTTGATGCGGCTTTATGATGTGGACGAGGGGATGATTCTCATCGATGGTCGTGACGTTAGAACGATGGATCCCCGGGAATTGCATCAAAAGTTCGGGGTGGCCTTTCAGAATGATATGATCTTTGAAGCCACCATTGAGGAAAACATCGATCTGGGCAGAAATCTCTCTAAAGACGCCGTTACAGCAGCGATTGATTGTGCCGGTGCCAAAGAATTTGTGGATGAAAAATCAGGTAAGTCCTGCGAACAGCTGACTATCAAAGGTGCCAACCTCAGTGGCGGTCAAAAGCAACGGATTCTGATCGCCCGAGCACTGGCTTCGCGGCCGGAAATACTGGTGTTAGATGATTCATCGAGTGCCTTGGACTATCAAACAGATGCGGCTTTTCGCAAATCCATCAAGGAAAATTTTGATGATACCACGATTATTATTGTGGCTCAGCGGGTTAGTTCGATCCGCCATGCCGATCATATTCTGGTGCTTGAAAACGGTGCGATCATCGGCTATGGCAAGCATAAGCATCTGATGAAAAGCTGTGACGTTTATCGGGAAATCAGTCATTCCCAGATGGGGGTGTCCTGAGATGAGACGATCACAAAAATTTGAGAAACCGCAAAACCGCAAAGGTACCCTGATCCAGTTGGGCGGCTATCTGATGCGCTATAAATGGCGGTTGTTTGCGGCCATTGTCTTAACCATTGGAAGTAACCTCCTGGCACTGGTGGGGCCATTGCTTTCGGGTTACGCCATTGATGCCATCGAACTTGGAACCGGTCAGGTCAATTTTTCGCAGGTGTTTTATTACGCCTTCTGGATGGTCATTTTTTATATCGGCTCAGCCGGACTGACCTATATTCTGGAAGTGCTGATGATCCGGGTCAGCCGTCAGGTTACCTATGCGATGCGCAAGGATGTCTTTAATAAGCTGATGGATCTGCCGGTGGGGTATTTTGATCTGCATCAGACGGGCGACGTTATCAGCCGGATTACTTATGACATTGATACGGTCAATAGTTCGATTTCCAGCGACCTGATTCAGGTAGCCTCAGCAGTTATCACCGTCCTGGGTTCATTTTTGATGATGCTGGCGATTTCGCCTAAATTGGTGCTTGTTTTTGCTTTTACCGTACCGGCATCGATCTTTATGTCCCGTTACCTGGTTAAAAAAACCCGGCCCCTTTTTAGTCGGCGATCCCGAAAATTGGGGGAGCTCAATGGCTTTGTGGAGGAAATGGTGTCGGGCCAAAAGACCTTGAAAATATACGACCAGGAAGAGCATACCATTGAGAAATTCAATATTAAGAATAAAGAAGCGGTAGCGGCTTATTATCAGGCCGAATACTACGGCAGTATGATTTTTCCCACCATTAATTTTATTAACAACCTGTCTTTGGCCTGCATCAGTGTCTTTGGTGCACTATTATATCTGGCCGGAGCGATGTCGATTGGGCAGATTTCCTCCTTTGTGTTGTACTCCCGAAAGTTTTCCGGACCCATTAATGAGATGGCCAATATCATGAACGATCTGCAGTCGTCCCTGGCAGCGGCTGAACGGGTCTTTGCCTTGCTAAATGAACGGTCAGAGGCCAGAGATACAAAAAAAATGACAGCACTGACCAATGTAAATGGTGATATTGTTCTTAAAGATGTTCGGTTTAGCTATGATGCCAATCATGTAATTATTAAAAACCTCAGCTTGCAGGTAGAGGCGGGCAAGCTGATTGCCATCGTCGGCCCGACCGGGGCCGGGAAAACCACCATTATTAATCTGTTGATGCGCTTTTATGATACTGACGCCGGGAATATTTATGTCGATGGTAATGAGGTCCAGGAACTGACCCGGGACAGTCTGAGAAAATCCTTTGCTATGGTGCTTCAAGATACCTGGATTTTTCATGGTACGATTTATGAAAATCTGACTTATGGTAAAGAGAATGCCACAATGGCCGAGGTGGTGCAGGCGGCCAAAGCTGCCCGCATTCATTCGTTTATTGAGCATCTGCCCCATGGCTATGAAACTATTTTGAGTGATGAAGGAACCAATATTTCCAAGGGCCAGAAGCAGCTCTTGACGATTGCTCGGGCGATGTTGTTAAATGCCAAAATGCTGATCCTCGATGAGGCCACTTCCAACGTCGATACTCGCACCGAGAAAAAGATCCAGGAGGCCATGCGTCATCTGATGAAAGATAAAACCTGTTTTGTCATTGCTCATCGGTTGTCAACGATCCAGAATGCCGACTTGATTCTGGTAGTAGATCAGGGTGATGTGGTGGAACAGGGAACCCACGAAGAACTGATGGCGAAGGGCGACAGTTATTGGCAGATGTATCAGGCGCAGTTTGAGTAAGGTAATGGGAAATTAAAATAATTGTTGACATATGTTTGATAAACCTTATAATAAAAGTATAAATAACATATGTCAACAATAAAAGGAGGCATTAAAATGCCAGGAAGAGATCAAACAGGACCACATGGTCGGGGTTCCGGCAGTGGAAAAGGACTAGGTCGATGCTCGGGAATAAACGCATATGGGCTTGGAAAAGGCTGTGGCTGCGGACGAAGGTTGAATAAAGTTATTAAAAGAAACGCACCAGTGATGGACCAGGCAGATTTAGAAAAAACGAAGGGCCAGACAGAAAAAAGTGAAAACTAAAAGGCTGAGGGTGGCTAAATGAAAATTGTAACATTAGCTGAAAACACATCGGTGTCTGAAGAATTCAAAAATGAACATGGATTGAGTTTATACATTGAAACCGAAACCCATAAATTGCTATTTGATGTGGGTGCCAGCGGTCTGTTTGCAGAAAATGCAAAAAAACTGGGGGTTGACCTTTGCGAAGTGGATACCCTGGTCATTAGTCATGGTCATTATGATCATGGTGGTGGTTTAGAAACATTTCTTAAGATCAATGATAAGGCCGCAATCTATATCAATGGTCAAGCCTTTGAAAATCATTATTCTAAAAGAGCAGACGGGGAGGCCTATATCGGTCTGGATCAGGAACTGTTTTCTAATCCGCGCTTTATCTTTTTGGCAGCGGATTTCGTCATCGATGATGCTTTGTGCATTTTTTCAAATGTTCAGGGAGAACGCTGTTGCTCTACGGCCAACGCTGACCTGCTGATGGAAAAAGATGGGCTACGGATGGCAGATGATTTTTGTCATGAACAGAACCTGATCATCCGGGAAAGAAATCAGGTCGTGCTGGTGGCAGGTTGTGCTCATAAGGGAGTCGTTAACATTCTTGATCATATGGCATCAAACTATGATATGCAGCCGACTGTTGTCATTGGGGGATTTCATCTTTATAATCGCACCCGAAAAAAACCGGAGGCAAAAGAATTGATTGAGGAAATTGGTAACGAACTCAAAAAAACTGCGACAATTTATTACACCTGCCATTGTACTGGGAAAGAGCCTTATCAAATCCTAAAAATGATGCTGGGAGAACAGGTTAATTATCTGGCAACCGGTAGCCGGGTTATTATTTAAAAATAAAAAAGAACAAGGAGAAAATGATGAACAAAGTAAAAGGAAATATGAAGTCGTGTTTAAATCCAGTGGCTAAGGTGTTGGTATCTTGTCGGGGATTAAATGGCGAAAACAATGCCCTGGCGGTGGGCTATTGCGGAAACTGCAGTTATGATCCGCCGATGGTCATGGTCGGGATTGTACCCTCACGGTATTCGTATCATCTGATTAAAGAGTCCGGCTGTTTTGTGGTGAATCTGGTTGATCAAGCCTATGAAGAAACCTTTAAATATTTGGGTAGCCACAGCAAACGCGATGAAGATAAGCTGGCGGTGATGAAGGTCAATTTAGAAGAAGCTAAATTTGTCAATGCTCCGATTCTTGCCGATTGCCCAGTTAATATTGAATGTAGCATTGTAGACTCAATTGTCACCGGTTCTCACGAAATGTTTGTCGGAAAAATTGAGTATGTCCACGCCGATTCAAAAATGGTCAGTGACGATGGCTGTATTGATTTTTCACAGATAAAATTCTTATAAACAGATCAGAATATAGAGTTTTGTGGTTGACATAAAAAAATTATAATGGTATTATGTCAAAAACGTGTTAGTGGTTTGTAACATAAAAACACAGACAACTTATTGAAAACGTTAGCCTAAAAAATTTTGGGCGTTGATTTTATCAAATGAGTTTAATTTAATAACTTATCATTCAAGGTGCCGATCATGAAGATCGGAGAATAGGGAAGCTTAGAAAGCACGGACCCACCACTGTGAACAGGGACGAATTCTTAAAAAACCACTGGGCTAAAGCCTGGGAAGGTGAGAATAGGATGAACTGTTAGTCAGGAGACCTGCCTTGATTTAAAAAATATGCCAGGGGATGATTGGCCGCATGATTTAGAATACCTTGAGATGGGAAGGGTTTCTTTTATTAATAAAAGAAGCTCTTTTTTTATTTGCCCAGGGTAAGCGATTAAAGAAATTAAAAGCGTTTAAAATAATGAAAAAAGAAAAGAGGAGAAGCGATGACTTTTGAGGAAAAATGGGTTGACAACAAAAAAAAGACGGATCTAAATGAAACCCAGCAGTTTTGGGATGATCGGGCTTCGGAGTTTAATGAGATGGGAAAGAGGGAAATGGCTGATGATCCGGTACTGTCGCTTTTAAAAAGCAAGGATGCTATTTTCCCGGGAGCGAGAGTACTGGATATCGGATGTGGTGCTGGGCGCTATTCCAAAGAATTCTTAAAAATGGGCTGTGAAGTAGTGGGGATTGATATTTCCCCTAATATGATTGATTTTACAAAGGAAAATGCTGCCAGTGTAAAGGCTGATTTTTTTACGTTTAAGGTTATGCCCTGGGAAAAGGCGGATTTGGCCGCAGAAGGGTGGGAAGGCTATTTTGATCTCGTTTTTGCTTCTATGAGCCCAGCTATTAGCGGCCCCGAGGAATTAAAAAAAATGAATCAGGCCTCCAAAGGCTATTGTTTTATGAGTGGACACCTGATCAAAGAAGATAAAATTGGAAATGAACTACGAGTGGCACTGAATAAAGAAAACCGCACCGCTGACTACCGGAATACCTTATATTACGCCTTTAATATATTATGGGATATGGGCTTTTTTTCGGAGTTTCAACATAGTGAGAATCAACGGACAAAGATTTGGGAGCTGGAAAAAGCAACCAATTATTATGCCCATATGTTAAGGGCTACCGATGAAGAGACAAAACAGACGATTCGGGATTATCTTAAGAATAAAAGCAAAGACGGACAGATTGAAGATATAAACTATTCCAAAAACGGTCAATTGCTGTGGTCTGTTCTGTCTGCTCAAATAGACGGGAGATAAAGATGCTAAAAAAACCAAGTGCCGTGATTGAGGTGGAGGGCGACAGCCTGGAATTATACCAGAAATTCACGGGCAAAAAAACCGTGTTGATTCTCATTCTTTGCGCTTTGTTGCTGGTGGTAGCCATTTTTGCCATGAATAGTGGGGCCATGGAATTGGACCCCACCGACATTGTCAAAACCCTGATGAGCATTGGTACCGAAATCTCTAGTGTAGTGGTATGGCGGATTCGTCTGCCCCGAGTTTTGGCCGCGGTTATTGCCGGTGCAGGTTTGGCAGTGGCCGGATGTGTGATGCAAAATAATTTAAGAAATCCGTTAGCATCGCCTTCTACCTTGGGGATTTCCAGTGCAGCTGCCTTTGGTGCCAATATCGCTATTATTGTATTGGGTGCTGGGACGGTGCAAAGCTCGGCAGCGCAGCCGATTATTGTCAACAATCCTTATCTGGTAACGATTTTTGCCTTTGCTTTTTCCATGGGAGCGACCATGATAATTTTGCTGCTGTCCCGAATGCGCAGTTTTTCGCCGGAGTCTATTGTTCTGGCAGGGGTGGCACTGAGCTCTCTTTTTGGAGCAGGCACTACCTTGATTCAGTATTTTGCTGAATCAGTGCAGATTGCTGCCGCTATCTTCTGGACCTTTGGGGACCTGGGTCGGGCTGGCTGGACAGAGGTTTATATTTTGGCTGCGGTGGTGGGTCTTGCGATGATCTACTTTATGATGAAGCGTTGGGATTATAATGCACTGGACAATGGTGCCGATGCCGCTAAGAGTTTGGGGGTTAATGTCGAGCAAACCCGATTTGGCGGCATGCTGGTATCATCGATGATTACCGCAGTGACGGTATCATTTCTTGGTGTGATTGGGTTTATCGGTTTGGTGGCACCACAGATGGTCAGGCGGATCATCGGCGGGGATCATCGCTTTTTGATTCCCATTTCTGCCTTAATGGGGGCGCTTTTGTTGCTGGTCTCGGATACCTTTGCCCGAACGATTATTTCCCCCATTATATTGCCGGTGGGAGCAGTGACATCATTTTTAGGGGCACCCCTGTTTTTGTATCTCTTACTTAAAGGAGGTAAACGTCGTTGAATTTACAAGTTGAAGGATTGGCTTTTGATTATCCTTGCCAAAACGTCTTAAAAGGGATCTCTTTTTCCATGAAGCGCGGGGAATGTTTGGCGATACTGGGAACAAATGGCGCCGGGAAATCGACTTTGCTTAAGTGTATTAACAAAATCTTGAAGCCCCAGGGCGGGAGTGTCTTAATTGATCAGGAAAATATTAAAGCGTTTAAGCAGAGTGAGCTGGCCCAGAGAGTGGCTTATGTTTCTCAGAGTAATCAAAGTACAACCACGACAGTTTTTGATTCGATTCTGATTGGTAGAAAACCTTATATCAAATGGGATGTGGGGAAGAATGATTTAAATATTGTCAATGAGACCATCAAGATGTTAAATTTGGAAAAATTTGCATTAAAAAATGTCGATGAGTTAAGCGGCGGCGAATATCAGAAGGTGTTAATTGGTCGGGCATTAGCCCAGGAAACTGATGTGCTAATGCTGGATGAGCCAACGAGCAGCCTGGATCTAAAAAATCAATTGGAGGTGCTTCAATTGATCAAAGAAATTGCCTACCTTAAAAATATCACGGCGGTGGTAACTATTCATGATCTGAATCTGGCATTACGCTTTGCCGATCAGTATATTTTACTAAAAGACGGTGTTATCCATGCTGCCGGTGGGAAGGAGGTTATTACCGAAGCAAATATAAAAGAAGTATATGGGGTAGACGTAACGGTTGAGCAAGTCAACAATCGTTCGGTTGTGGTTCCAATATAAAAGAAGCGAGGAGAAGCGATGAAAAGAAAACGAATATTAGCTCTGGTGTTGTCGGCGGTGTTGATTTTAATGATGGCGGGCTGTTCTACCGAAGGGGGGACAACGGCAGATGAAATGATCACGGTTACCGATACCTTGGGTCGGACTGTCGAATTAGCAGGACCAGCGGAAAAAATTGTGGCAACCGGAGTTGGGGCCTTACGTTTATATACCTATGTTGGTGATGTAAAAAAAATTGTCGGAATTGAAGGCATTGATCAAAAGTCGTCAGTGGGCAAACCTTATGTTATTGCCAACCCCAGTTTTACCAGCCTGACCACAATTGGGGCTGGTGGTCCGAATAGTACTCTCGATCCGGAACAGATTCTTAAGGTTGAGCCGGATGTTATCTTTACAACCCTGGCCACCGATACTGCGGCAGCAGATGAACTTCAAAACAAAACGGGTATTCCGGTAATTGCTTTGAGCAGTGGTTCTTCGGGATTGTTTGATGATACTCTTTATCAGTCGTTGGCAGTTATTGGCCAGGTTATGGGGACCGACGAAAGAGCAACAGAAGTGGTTGATTTTGTAAAAGGTTATGAAGCTGATTTAAAAAAGCGAACAGAAGGGATCGATGATGGTGCAAAGGTAACCTCCTATGTTGGGGCATTGGGATCTAAAGGCGCCCAGGGAATTGAAAGTACCCGAGCTTTGTATCCGCCTTTTGTGGCTGTTGGTGCAATAAACGTTGTGGATCAGACGGGAAAAACCGGTAGTATGATGATTGATAAAGAACAATTGCTGCAATGGAATCCCAACAAGATATTCATCGATTTTGACGGGATTGAAAAAGTGAAAGCGGATATGTCGACAAATCCGGAATATTATCAAAGTCTCAGCGCTTTTAAAAACAATGATGTTGAGATGATTCTACCTTATATTTTATATGGAACAAATGTTGAAGTCGCCATTGCTGATGCTTATTCAATTGGAAAGGTGCTCTATCCAGATCAGTTCAAGGATGTCGAGCCTGGTGATATTATGGATGAAGTGTCAATGGAATTATTAGGTGCCAAGGTTTATGACCAGATGGTTAAAGATTATGGTGCTTATGGAAAATTGCCAAAGTAAATGATTGTCAAAAATGGCCGGAATGATCAAGTTATGCACTTGATCATTCCGGCCATCGTGTTATAATAACATCATAAGATAAAAACACAGTTCTGGTTGGTAGTCCAGACGCGGTTGATACCGTCAGTAACCTGCCTCCTAAGGTTGTCCGTTCTTTGTCACACATTCTAGGAGGAACTCGATATGGACAAAGTAACAGTTAAATTGACGGTTTTTTTTGACGACCCCTTTTGGGTTGGCGTCTTTGAAAGCACAGATGGTGATAGGCTAAAAGTTGCCAAGGTAACCTTCGGCTCAGAACCCAAAGATGGGGAAATCTATGATTTTCTGCTTAAAAATTACGACCAGCTTCAATTTAGCCAGCCGATTACGGATGAAAAGACGCTGGAAAAACGGATCAATCCCAAACGGATGAGGCGGAATATCAATCGGCAAATGGCAACAAAAAGCATTGGTACCAAGGCTCAACAGGCTTTAAAAGAAGAACAGGAAAACAAAAAGATGGCCCGGAAAGCGTTTAATCGGCAGAAAACAGAAGCAGAACGAAAACAACAATTTGAACTACGGCAGGAAAAGAAAAAGAAGAAACATCGGGGACATTAATCAGGAGGTGGTGCCATGAAGAAAGATAACCTCATTAAGTTGTTTAAAGATCTGTATGTCAGATTTTTAAACGATGATTTAATCTCGGTGGGCGCACAAATAACTTATTTCTTGCTCTTATCGATTGCTCCGTTTTTAATCTTTTTAATTACCCTGATTACGTTTATTCCACTGGGGGATTTTCAAAGCCAGTTTGAGCCTCTTTATGCGATCATGCCCGCAGAGGTGTACGAGATTCTCAGTTCGATCTTTGATCAGACCGTTAAAAACAGAAGCAGTGGTTTACTGGCCTTTGGGATTTTATTCGGATTATGGTCAGCCAGCACTGGCGTCAGCTATCTCATGCGTGGTGTCAACAAAGCCTATGACCAGGAAGAAACAAGGCCTTTCTGGAAAAAAAGTGTGGTTTCGTTAGTGATTACGCTTGAACTGAGCACTGTTATCATCGCTTCGATGATCCTGATTGTATTAGGCGGCATTCTCGGTTCAAAGGTTTTTGGCTTTTTTGGCGTTACGGAGACATTTGTAATGATTTGGGGTTATCTGAGATTCGTTATCGCCATATTTGCAATTATGATTGTTTTTGTATCCCTTTACTATAATGCCCCAAGCTGTCGATTAACGCTTAAAGAGGTGCTTCCTGGTACGATTACGGCCTCTGCCTGCTGGATTATCGTATCGATGGCATTTTCATTTTATGCTGATAATCTGGGCAACTACTCAGCGATTTATGGTAGCCTTGGTAGCGTAATTGCCTTACTTACCTGGATCTATTTGAGCAGTATTATATTTTTGCTGGGTGCTGAAATCAATGCGTCGCTAAAGTTCAGAAAAGAAGGCACTGAAAAAACAGTGTCTAAAATTTTTTAGAGAAGATAAGGAACGATCAAAGTTGCTTAGAAACAGCTTTGATCGTAAAGATTTTTTAGTATGAATAAAGAAACTTACTTTTACAGAATATTCATTCCAAACCATTTATTGCTGATTTTTTCATAGGTTCCATCCTCAATAATTGATTTTAATTCTTCCAGCAATTTTGGATCATCTTTACTAACAGTTATAGCTAGTTCTTCAGCATAAGCAATTCCCTAATCGGTCATAATGGGTTTGGTAACAACGCCCATTTTTTGCGATATCGATGTCAAATCCTGTCACTACGCCACCTTCACCGATATAATTAAATAGTGGGTAGGCACCAGTCATCGCGTATGTCATTCCCCCACTTGACTTAACCTTCCGATGACTTTGAGTGGCACCAGTTCTTCGGGAATCAGTTTGGTTGGATCCAAATGGTCAAAGGGGAATTTTTAAGCTTCCTCGGCGGTGAAAAGTTGAACGGCAAATCCCCACTCGGGGAAATTGCTGGCTTCAACCGCTTCAAACATATCTCTACGATGATAGTCCTGATCGGCTCGGGAAATTTTAACGGTTTCATCCCAAATGGTGGATTGTAATCCGAGTTTTTGATGCTAGTGAAATTTAACAAAGGTTGACTCTCCGGCCTGGTTACTCAGTTGGAAGCTATGGATTCCAAAGCCTTCAATCATCCGCAATGAACGGAGTTCTGATTATCAGAAATGGTAACGCCCTGATTTGTGGTCAGCTCAGGGTGCATGCCTCCGGCGCTCTGGTGAAGTTCGCCGCCAGCAGCCGGGGCCGCTTGTTTTGATGGGGCTGCTTTTTTGGGTTCGTTCGTACTACTTTTTTTACTCATTGCACTTTTAGTATAATCAAGAACAATATACGTTGAATTAAAGAATTTTGCAAATTGAACTGGCAATCGTGCTGTGTGCGGGCGATTAATAATCGCCCCTACTAGTTAACTCAACTTGTAGAGATCTTAATCATACTTTTCCTTTCTTTGTATTAAAATAGATGATATCTTATATAGTTAGGTATAATCAAAATGTCTCTTAAGTAAAGAATGATGATGAGTTTTATGGGTATAAAATAAGTATCGTCAAGATAGAAAGATAATAATCAACGTTTGAAACGGGGGATTATTTTAAGAGGACATACGATGAAGAAAGATAATCTTATAAAACTGCTTAAAGATTTGTACGTCCGATTTTCAAATGATGATTTACCCTCGGTTGGGGCACAGATCACTTATTTTTTGCTCCTGTCGATTGCACCGTTTCTTATTTTTTTAATTACCCTTATTAGTTTTATTCCGCTAGTGGATTTTCAGAGCCAGATTGAGCCGCTTTATGCCCTAATGCCAACAGCTGCGTCTGAAATTCTCAATGCCATCATTGAGCAGACCATGAAAAACAGAAGCGGTGCCTTGCTGACCTTTGGGGTATTATTCGCCTTATGGTCTGCCAGCACTGGGGTTAAATATCTAATAAGTGGTGTCAACAGAGCCTATGATCAGGAAGAAACGAGGCCTTTCTGGAAAAAAAGCTTGGTTTCACTCGCGATTACACTTGAGCTGAGCATGGTTATCATCGTTACGATGATCCTGATTATTTTTGGTGGTATTCTGGGTTCAGAGGTTTTTGGCTTTTTAGGCTTTTCCAAGACATTTTCAATGATTTGGAATTATCTGAGATTTGTTATTGCCATATTTGCCGTTATGATTGCTTTTGTATCGATTTACTTTAGTGCCCCAAGCTGTCGCTTAACGTTTAAAGAGGTGCTTCCTGGTGCCGTTGTTGCCACCTTCAGTTGGATCATCGTATCCATGGCCTTCTCGTTTTATGCCGATAACCTGGGCAACTACACAGCGGTTTATGGTAGCCTTGGTGGCGTAATTGCCTTACTTACCTGGATCTATATAAGTAGTATCATATTTTTGCTGGGAGCTGAAATTAATGCGTCGCTAAAGTTTAGAAGAGAAGGTATAAAAAAAACAGTGCTTAAAAATTTTTAGAACGGAAGTAGAAATGAAACGGCAATTTAAACTATGGTAGGAAAAAGAAGCTCCGGGAACATTGAATAGGCCCTCGCATAGCAAATAATAGAAAATATATGTAAATTTGTGATTAAGTTACGGATTATTAATCGAAAATGGTTATAATAAAGATATACACATTAACGATTAAGGAGATAAAGATATGAGTGCAGTAACAATTACAAAAGACAATTTTCAGCAAGAGGTAATTAATTCAGATAAACCGGTATTACTCGACTTTTGGGCACCCTGGTGTGGTCCCTGTAAAATGGTGACTCCCATTATTGATGAAATTGCTGATGAGGTGTTCACTTTAAAGGTCGGAAAAATAAATGTCGATGAACAACAGGAACTGGCCGCTGAATTTAAGGTCATGAGCATCCCCACCTTGGCAGTTATCAAAGGCGGTGTGGTGGTGAAAAAATCCGTGGGCGCAAAATCCAAAGCCGATATTTTAGATTTAGTAGCAGAGTAGCTACAAAAAGAGCAACCGAAAAATCGGTTGCTCTTTTAATTTTTTGGATGGCGTTTGGGGTGGCATTTTTGAGCTGCTAAATAATTCGCTTCAATTGAACCTTATCAATCACTTCAATTTTACCCCGGGACAGGTTTACATAGCCTTCGTTCTCAAAGTATTTAAGCATTCGGGAAACCACTTCCCGGGCGGAACCCACATACTTGGCAATTTGCTCATGGGTCATATTAACCGTGTTCGAACCGGTTCGGGTCACCTCATCGAGTAGGAAGATGGTCAGACGTTTATCAAAACTCATAAAAAGAATTTGCTGCATCGCCCACATCACATCCGAAAAGCGATCGATCATCGATTTATATGAAAAATTTTCGGCATAAATATTTTCGTTGCAAATCTGAGAAAAGACAGAGGACTTTAGCAAGAGCACGTCACAATCTGCTTCGACATCAATATGAACATCAAAGGTAATATTATCCAGGATACAAGAAGCAGATAAGATACAGACCTCATCAGTGCCCAGTCGATAAAGGGTGATATCCCGGCCATCTTCTGATAGAATATAGGTACGTAATTCGCCGCTTTTGATCAGCAGTATTCCGACGCAGTCATTTTCGCCACGATGAATATTATCACCCCGTTTATAGCTTACCGGCATGGCATTTTCCAAAAACATGGTTTTCTGATTTGGATTTAAATGATCCCAAAAGGTCAGCACCGTTTGGATAAAGGGTAGATCAAATTCTTTTAACATTTTTATACCTCGTCTACTGTTTAGGTATTAGTATAGCATAATTATTTTGATTCTACTTTAAAAATTAGGGTATTAAGTGGTACTATAAAGTATCAAAGCAAGGAGCGTTCTATGAATAAAGAGATAAGAAAAGATCTGGAACTAAGGCGGCTGGAAGCCAAGGACTTAACCCAGTTTAATGATATTTTGAGGTATGCCTTTCAGGTGACTGATGAACAGCTGTTAAAAGTGGGATGGAAACACGATGAGATTAAGCGGTCAAAATTTCCGATTCTGGAAAAAGCCGAGGTTATCGGCTGGTTTGAGGATGAGCGGCTGGCGGCCCAGATCGCTGTTTACCCGCTGCAGGTCAATATCAGCGGTAGTATCTATGAGATGGGGTATATTACCGGGGTGGCCACCTATCCGGAATACATGGGCCTGGGTTTGATGTCGGGGCTGATGAAAAAAAGCCTGGAAACGATGTACGGACGAAACCAGTGTGTTTCATTTTTATTTCCCTATTCACACCCGCTCTATCGTCACAAGGGCTGGGAGGTTGTCTCGGATAAGATGACCTTCCATATCCGCGACAATCAGCTGCCCCGGGACATTGACGTACCGGGACGGGTAAAACGGGTCAAGGAAAACAGTCCTGATCTGATCGCCCTGCACGACACCTTTGCCAGACAAACCCATGGCTGTCTGGTTCGCAATGAGCTGGTCTGGGAGGAATACTGGCGCTGGGATGTGGAGGATGTCACGACCGCCATTTATTATGGCGAAGATGATCAGCCCCGGGGCTATCTGGTTTATCTAATCGAAAATGATGTCTTTCATGTCAAAGAGATGGTTTATCTGAACCAGGAAGCCCGAAAAGGGCTCTGGGGTTATATTGCCGCCCATGAATCGATGATCAATGAAGTGGTGGGCAATAATTACAATAATCATACCGTCTCGTTTTTGTTCGGCGACAGTGATATGAAAGAAACCATCCGTCCCTATATTATGGCGCGGATTGTGGATTTTGAAGGGTTTTTCAAGCAGTATCATTTTTCTAACACCGAAATTAATGAGTCGGTGACTTTTGACATTGTCGACACCGTGCTGGAGTGGAATAATCGCAGCTTCACGGTTAAGTTCAGTCCCGGTCAGGCCCCGGCTTTAGTTAACGAACCCTCAGAAAACCGGGCCAAACTGGAAATCGGTATTTTGACCTGTATGCTGCTGGGTTATAAGCGGCCCACCTACCTCCAGCAAATTGAACGGCTGGAGGCCAGCAAAAAAACGGTGGCCATTCTGGAGAGTGTCATCGCCAATGAGAAAATTTATTTCTCGGATTATATTTAAGCACAAAAAAACGGTTGATGTGATCATCAATCGTTTTTTTTGTTTGTCTTAAAATGAAGAACTGATCATAAAACCGAGAATGGCTCCGTAAATGGCAGTTCGATGGGGTTTGGCGGTAATCGGGCAGCTGCCGTTGGGGCAGCCCACCAGTTTGTAATAGAGCAGCCCCAAAGCGGCACCGATAATTGTTCCAACGATTGTTTTTAATATCATAGTCGTCTCCTAATTTTTGATTGCTTCGATGCCGGACCGCAGGGTGGCTTCATCAATGGCGCCACGATAGCCGCTGACAATTTCACCCGCGGGGTTAATAAACAGGGTGGTGGGAATCGATGAAATGCCATAGGCGGTGCTGGCTTCAAATTCGGTATCAAAATAAATAGGGAAGTCGAAGCCCTGATTGGCGATGTATTGAAGGCCCTTGGCTTTTGTTTCCCGCTGCCCGTCAGTCTGATTGATCATCAGAAAGACGACCTCATCTTTTTGATCCTGATAGACGGTGTTGAAGTGGGGCATTTCGCTTTTACAGGGCGGGCACCAGGAGGCCCAGAAGTTAAGCACCACCGGTTTCCCGGCAAAATCAGAGAGCTTCACCGGCTTGCCGGCCTGATCAAAGACCGTGAAATCCGGGGCTGCCTGGAGCTCATCGGTCGGCGCTGAGTCGGTGCTGTTTGAGCCCGGAGCTTGGGGGTTAAAGGTTTGGGACAAGGCGCTGTAGCCCCAATAAACGATGGCCAGAAAGGCCGCAAAGACGACGATGGTGATAATGGTTTTGGTTTGTTTAGTCATAATATGCTCCTTAAAAAGTTAAAAGTGACAGAAAATATCCCAACATACCGGTGGCCATCAGCAGCCCGATGATAATTAACAGTCCGCCGGAAATACGATTGATGATCAGATAATTCCGCTTAATAAAATCAAAGGTCGATTTCATCCGATCAATCAAAATGGCCGAAACCACAAAGGGAATTCCCAGACCGAGGGAAAATGATAACAGCATCAAAATACCCTTGAGTGTATCACCGCTGGAGGCCGCCATCATCAGGGCTGAGCCCAGAAAAGCGCCGACACAGGGAGTCCAGCCGAGGGAAAAGACGATCCCAAAAAGGATGGCCGAAAAGAAACCGGGAGGGGAATGATCGAGGTCTATTTGGCGGTTGGTATTCAGAAATGGGATCTTCAGCAGATCCAAAAAATTCAAGCCAAACAGGATGATAATGATGCCGCCGACGACATTGACAATGGTGCTGTATTCAATCAAAACACTACCAATCGTGCCGGCAAAAGCACCAAGCAAAACGAAGACCACCGTAAAGCCGAGAACAAAACCTAAGGCATTGATGACCGCGGTGTACTTATTGTCGTCATGGGATTGGCCGGCAAAATAGGAGATATAAATGGGCAGCATTGGCAAAAGACAAGGTGATATAAAGGTGATAATTCCTTCCAAAAATGCAATAAAATAATCCATACAGCCTCCTTTTTTGGATCAGGATCCGAGTAACCTTAATGAAATAAAACAATTAAGGTTTTTTTTATTGTATCAAAAGCTCATTTTTAAATCCGTGATCAGATCACATTAGCTATATTATGACAATTGAATCTTAAAAATGAAAGAAAGCTTTAATAAAAAAGGGGCGAATTATTTAATAAAACATAAACTTTGTTAAATAAATAGCGAAGTTTAATTAAAAAGGCCGGAAAGATGTGTGATTTTTCTTCTATTCAATTAACCTGGTTAAACTTTGAGGGTAAAAATTCGCTAAGTTGCAACGATAAGGGGTTGTCGAGATTATCGATTGTTAATATTTATACTATCTCAGAAATAAGACGAAAAATCTGAGCTAACAAAATCTGGTTCGGTTTTTAACTTTAAGTAAACGTTTTAATGGATTTTCGTAAAGTCGTCAAGAAAGGGTGAATTATTACTCTGGTATAGCGGTGTTAAAGGGTGTAACACAACCTCGGATAAATTCCATATTTCCTCTTGTAATTCAATTTTTTGAAGGTATAATTAAGTTCGATTTGAGGCCCCCAAAAAGACAAAATAAGAACGCCTTATTTAATAAGAAGAAAGTTGACAAAAAAGGCCGATACCCTGACTGGAACAATAATATAAAGTTTAATTAAGTTGTTGCATGATAGAAGCAAATACAATGAACTGGCGAGGATACATAATAAATCGAGTAGAATGTTGGAGTGAAACGAAATGCGTAGAGAAGAGACCGGAATTGTCATCGAAACCAGTGAAAATAAGGCAAAAGTTAAAGCCAGTCGTCACGGCGATTGCGAAAACTGTGGGGTCTGTCCAGGTGATAACGCCATGGTTGTCGATGTTCAAAACCCCATTGACGCCAAAATTGGTCAGCGGGTGGCTTTTGAAATACAGGAAGTGAACATGCTGTTGGCAGCTTTTGTGGTTTACATTATGCCGCTGCTGGCCATTTTCGCGGGAGCCATCAGCGGCGGAATGCTTGGGAATAATCTGGGACAAAATGTCCTGGCCTGTCAAATCGGCGGCGGAATATTTTTCTTTGCCATCGCAGTGGTCTACATGAAACGCTACGATCGGGCTGTGAAGAAAAATGATAAGCTGCTGCCGGTGATCACAAAAATCGTGAATTAATCGAGCTGGGCCAAACAAATCAAATAGATTGATGGAAATAGAACAATTAAATTAACAAAGGAAAAAAAGAGGTATGAAAGATGATTAAATCATTTCGCGGCGGGGTTCATCCCAAAGACAGCAAATCCTATACTTCGGGAAAACCCATTGAAACGGTCCCGTTGCCAGAGGTTGCGGTTATTCCCATGAGACAGCATATCGGCGCAGCCAGTGTACCGATCGTAAAAAAGGGGGATCTGGTCAAAAAAGGTCAGGTGATTGGCGAAGCGGATGGATTTGTCTCCAGCAATGTCCATGCTTCCATATCCGGACAGGTTATCGATGTGGGTAGTCATCCTCATCCCATCTTTGGCAAATGCGAGGCGGTTGTCATCAGCAATGATGGAAAAGACGAATGGCTAGAAGGACTTCCGCTGATACGCAATTGGGAACAACTGGAAGTCGCACAATTATTGAAAATCATTAGCGAGGCTGGAATCGTCGGAATGGGGGGCGCCACTTTTCCAACCCATGTAAAATCAACCCTGCAAAAAGACAAGCATGTGGACCTCATGGTTTTGAACGCCGCCGAATGCGAACCCTATTTAACCGCCGATCATCGGATGATGCTGGAAGAAGGTCCCCGCATTGTTACCGGGGTAAGAATCGCCATGAAAGTCCTGGGAGTAGAGAAATGTCTGGTAGGAATTGAGGATAATAAAAAAGATGCGATTGAAAAGATGACCGCAGCTTTTGCCGGGTTGCCGGTGGAAGTCGTGGCACTGCCCACAAAATATCCCCAGGGAGCTGAAAAAATGCTCATCAATGCCGTGTCGGGAAGAATTATTCCTTCCGGCGGACTGCCCATGGATGTGGGCGTGGTGGTCCAGAATGTTGGAACCGTGGCGGCCATCTGTGATGCCGTAACCCAGGGTATTCCGCTGATCGAGCGGGTAACGACGGTCAGCGGCGGCAGTATCAAATCCCCGAAAAATATCAGGGTGCGAATCGGCACACCTTTTAGGGAAGCGATTGAGTTTTGTGACGGATTTTCAACCCGTCCGGAGAAAATAATTATGGGCGGACCGATGATGGGGATGGCCGAACCGAATATTGATATTCCCATTATTAAGGGTGTATCCGGCATTCTAGCCATTGCCAAGGGGGAAGCTAATACCGGCAAAGAGGCCTCATGCATTCGCTGTGGCCGATGTGTTAATGCCTGTCCGATGGGTTTAAATCCCAGTATGCTCAGTATTTTAAGTGAACGCGGTCTTTATGAAGAGGCTCGGGAAGATTACGGACTTTTTGATTGTGCCGAATGCGGCAGCTGCGTTTTTGCCTGTCCGGCCAAACGCAATATTGTCCAGTATGTTAAATACAGCAAAGCCCAGAATACGGCTGCAAAATTGAAAGAAAAACGAGGTTGAACATCATGGTTGATACAACAATCAATGATAAAATGTTTAATGTTTCGATGTCACCCCATATTCGTGATAATGAATCTATTTCAAAAATTATGTGGACGGTGATGATCGCCCTGACGCCGGCAGCCCTATTTGGCGCCTTCAATTTTGGCTATCGGGTTCTGATTGTGCTGTTAATTGGGATGGGTTCAGCGGTTCTATTTGAATATCTGACTCAGAAAATCAGAAGAAAAACCATCACCATTCGTGACGGCAGTGCCTGTTTAACGGGACTGCTGCTGGCGATGTGCCTGCCGCCGACGATTCCCTTTTATATGCCGGTAGTGGGTTCATTTATTGCTATTGTCATCGCCAAACACGCCATGGGCGGCTTGGGCTTTAATATCTTTAATCCGGCCCATATCGGGCGGGCGGCATTAATGATTTCCTGGCCGGTGGCGATGACAACGTGGAGTAAGATGACCACCGGGGTGGATGTGGTGTCAACGGCGACGCCCCTTAATATTTTAAAACAGCAGGGCTATCAAAAACTGATCGAGACTTTTGGTTCCGCCCCGGATATGTATCAGGCCCTTTTCCTGGGCACCAGAAACGGGAGCATCGGCGAAACATCGACGGTATTGCTGCTACTGGGCGGGTGTTTTTTAATCTATAAAAAATACATTAACTGGCAGTTGCCGGTGGTGATGGTTGGCACGGTGGGGATCCTGACCTGGGTCTTTGGTCCGGCGGGACTCTTTACCGGCGATCCGCTTTTTCATATGATGGCCGGGGGACTGATCATCGGCGCCTTTTTTATGGCCACCGATATGGTGACCATTCCGATTACTATTAAGGGTCAGGTGATTTTTGCCTTAGGGGCGGGGATTCTTACCGTTCTGATTCGTTTAAAGGGCGGCTATCCGGAAGGGGTTTGCTATTCGATTTTATTGATGAACAGCATCACACCACTGATTGACCGATTTGTTCAGCCAGTCCGATTTGGTCTGAGGGGGGAAGTAAAATGACAGAACAACACGGAACTAAGCACTATTCCATTTTTCAGATCGCCATCAATCTGGCCATTGCCTGTTTTATTTCGGGTGCGATTATAGCCGTGACTTATTATTTCACCGCCCCGATCACCCGGCAAAATACCGAAAATACCAAAACTGAAATGATGCAGGAGCTGGTCGCTGAATCGGATCAGTTTGTCCCGGTGCCGGGAAAAACCGACTGGTTTATTGCCAACAAAAACGGCGCGGCGATCGCCTATGTCATCCCGGAAGACACCAAGGGTTATGGCGGCACCATCAAAATGCTGGTGGCGATATCGCCGGAAGGCAAGGAGATTGACTATCAGATCTTGTCGGCCAACGAAACCCCAGGACTGGGCGACAGCGTGGCTAAAGATGAATTCAAAAAACAATTCCAGGGTAAAACGGCGGCGGCCATGGTCGTGACCAAAGATCCGGCCAATACGGAGAATATCCAGGCCATTACTGGGGCCACCATTTCGTCGCGAGCCGTTACGGCCGGGGTGAAGGCCGCTGAAACAGCGGTTATGGAATATTTGGAGGCACAGAACTAAGATGAAAAATTTATGGGATATCTTTAAAAAAGGCGTGATTGTGGAAAACCCTATTTTTGTACTGGCACTCAGTCTGTGTCCGGCGCTGGCAGTCACCGCCTCGGCGATTACCGCCTTAACGATGGGGCTTTCAGTGATGTTTGTGATTACCGCCAATAATGTGGTGGTCTCACTGACCCGGAAACTGGTCAACCCCAAAGTCCGGGTACCAGTTTATATTACCTCGATTGCCACCATCGTCACCCTGGTGCAGCTGTTGCTCCAGGCTTTTGCGCCGGAGCTTTACAAGGCCCTGGGCATTTATCTGGCGTTAATTGTCGTGTTCGCCATTATACTGGCCCGGGCTGAGGTGTTTGCATCAAAGAACTCGGTAATCCCCTCATTTTTTGATGGTCTGGGAATGGGCACCGGCTTTACCCTGGCGTTGTTGCTGATTGGCTGTATTCGGGAACTGCTGGGGGCCGGGTCGATTTTTGGGGTCCCGGTCATTGGTGACTGGTATGATCCGGCGTTAATTATGATCCTACCAGCCGGTGGTTTTATCTTAATCGGCTATCTGGTTGGCGGCTTTAAAATGCTGACCGAATATATGGAAAAAGCAGAAGCAAAAAAGGGTGATGCATAATGGAATATTTTACTTTATTTATCAGTGCGGTGATTGTTAACAATTTCGTCTTAACAAAATTTCTGGGATTATGTATTTTTTTTGGGGTGTCAAAAAACCTCAATGCGTCAATTGGCATGGGGATGGCGGTTACTTCGGTGATGACCTTGAGTTCAATGCTGGCCTGGGTGGTTTACAATTTTGTACTGGTCCCGTTGAATCTGACCTTTATGACAACGGCGGTATTTGTCTTGCTGATTGCCAGCTTTGTTCAGTTGCTGGAAATGATTATCAAAAAACAGGCCCCGGCCCTTTATAACATGTGGGGCATTTATCTGCTGCTGATTGCCACCAACTGTGTTGTTCTGGCAGTGCCGCTGCTAAATGCGGAATCCAGCTTTTCGTTCTTAAAAAGTGTGGTTTATGCGGTGGGTTCCGGTCTGGGTTTTGCCCTGGCGATTGTTTTAATGGCCAGCCTGAGAGAAAAACTGCGCCTGGCCGATGTCCCTAAACCGCTGGAAGGACTGGGCATCGCCTTTATCCTGGCAGGGATGCTGGCCCTGGCCTTCACTGGTTTTTCAGGCATGATAACATTGTAGAGGAGTGACAGAGATGGAAACAGCAATAATGGTTGTCATTGTGATGACCGCGATCGGGTTGGTATTTGGTCTGATTCTGGCATTTGCCGACAAAAAATTCTCAATTGAAGTGAATCCGCTGATTCACATTGTCGATGATATTCTGCCCAAGGGGCAGTGTGGCAGCTGTGGTTATGCCGGCTGTCTGGCCTATGCCGAGGCGGTGGTCTTAAACCCGGAGGTGGCCCCAAATTTATGTATCCCCGGGAAAAAACCGGTGGCCGATCTGGTGGCCGAATTAACTGGCAAATCAGCGCCGGAAATTGAACCGCGGATTGCCCAGGTGCGCTGTAAAAATACCATTACCCATGCGATTAAGAAATATAATTATGCCGGCGTGGAAGATTGTATTGCTGCCAGCCTGATTCAGGGCGGGCCCAAGGGCTGTGAATACGGCTGTGTTGGTTTTGGTACCTGTGTCCATAGCTGTCCCTTTGGGGCGATGGTCATGGGCGAGGATCATCTGCCGTTGGTGGATGAAAAGAAGTGTACCGGCTGTGGCAAGTGCGCCACCGTTTGCCCCAAGGCGATTATTCATATGACCCCCATTGGGGCCCCGGTGGCGGTGCTCTGTAATTCCCGGGACAAGGGCGTCGTTGCCCGTAAACTGTGTTCGGTGGATTGTCTGGGCTGCGGATTGTGCGGTAAGAGCTGTTTGTTTGAGGCGATCACAGTTGAAAATAATCTGGCGGTGGTTGATCCGAAAATATGCATGGAAAAATGCGCCAAGCCAACCTGTCTGGAAAAGTGTCCGACTGGAGCGATCTATGATTTGAGAACGGTGTGAAATTTTAATCGTTAAACTAACGCAAGCATAAAAAAAACAGCCGGTCCGGATGACCGCGCTGTTTTTTTATATTAGGAATGAAAAGAAAAAGAGGAGATGTTTATCTCTTGTCTTTATCTTAGGCCCTGAACCTTTAGCGAAACTTTGAAAGAGGTTAAGTTTAAGTTAAATTAAGATTGCACCGGGGCCAATTCAATAAGGCATTTCAGTCCATAACACCGTTGACAAAAATCAGACGGTATGATAATCTTTATCACAATTAAAGAGTTGGGGAGCTTATGCATATAGGCTGAGAGGAAGTAAATCGCTGCTTCGACCCATGCACCTGATACGGATAATGCCGGCGTAGGAAACCCATGTCAATCTACTGTGCATTCGTGCACAGTTTTTTTGTATAAAAAATTGGCATAATGCAGAAATATGCAGTATACGGATTTATTCCTCAAACGTTTTAATGTAATCGGTGCAGTCTTAAAACGAAAGGAATATACTATGCAAAATGAAAACAAACTGTCAAACCGGAGTCTGAGTCTGTTATGGTTTGGAGCGGCTATTTCCATTGCCGAAGTCATGACAGGAACACTGATTGCACCATTGGGTCTGAAGGATGGGATGATGGCCATTATCATTGGCCACATCATTGGAACCCTGATTCTTTTTCTAGCCGGGGTCATTGGGTCACAAAGTAAACTGGCGTCGATTGAGTCGTCCCGTATTTCCTTTGGGAAATACGGATCTTACTTTTTTTCGGTCATGAATATCCTCCAGCTGATTGGGTGGACGGCAGTGATGGTGATTACCGCGGCAAAAGCCATCGACGGGGTTACCCTCAATGTCTTTAACTACCAAAACACAATGCTCTGGTGCCTTATCATTGGCGTTGTCATCACTGGGTGGGTCCTGGCCGGATTTAAAAATATCGAAAAACTCAATTTTGTCGCAGTGGGGCTGCTTTTCGTTGGTTCCATTATCTTGAGTTTTCAGATTTTCGGTGGGGCGGCCAGCAGCTCGACAGTTGAAGGAACGATGACATTTGGGGGCGCGGTCGAGCTTAGTGCGATCATGCCGATATCATGGTTGCCGCTGATTGCTGATTATACCCGGTTTTCAGAGCGGAAAAAGTCAGGTGTCATGGTTAGTTCGGTTAGCTACTTTATCGGCAGCTGCTGGATGTATATCATCGGTTTGGGTGCCGCCCTTTATGTGGGTACCACAGATATTTTTGTCTTATTGACGGCCATGGGGCTTGGGGTAGTGGCTCTGATTATCATTCTTTTTTCCACCGTCACAACGGCCTTTCTGGATGTTTATTCGGCCGGAATCAGCTTTATCAACATAACCTCAAAGGTCAAAGAAAAAACCGTGGTTCTGGCAACCTGTGCGATCGGCGTTATCCTAGCGATGATCACCCCGATTGAGCAATATCAGGATTTTTTATATTTGATTGGGTCGGTGTTTGTGCCGCTGTTTGCGATTCTATTGACGGAATATTTTATCTTTAAGCAGGTCAGTCCCGATGAAAATAAGTTAATTGATCTAAAAAATGCCATAATCTGGATCGCCGGCGTATTGATTTATCGATACCTGATGGGATTTGACTTTCCCATTGGAGTCACCCTGCCGGCAATGGTTCTGATTGCCATCTTGTGCATATTAGTAGAAAAAGGGAGAGTATTATGTTCGAAAAAATCTTAACAACTATCAGTAACCAGCCGCCGCTGGTCCATTCCATCACCAACTATGTAACCGTGAACGACTGCGCCAACATCGTGCTGGCCTGTGGTGGGGCACCGATTATGGCTGACGATATCAATGAGGTGGAAGAAATTATTGCCATCTGCAACGCCCTGGTGATTAATATCGGCACCCTTAACGAGCGGACGGTGGCAGCGATGATTAAGGCCGGGAAAAAAGCCAACAGTCTCGGCCGGCCGGTGATTCTCGATCCGGTCGGCGCTGGTGCCTCGACGCTACGGACGAACACGGTCTTTAAGCTGTTAAAGGAAGTTCAGTTCAGCGTGATCCGCGGCAATGTCTCGGAAATTAAAACCATCGATCAGGGCAGCGGTACCACCAAAGGGGTCGATGCTGATATCAGCGATGCAGTGAACGAAGAAAATCTCGATCAGATGGTTGTCTTTGCCAAAGCCCTCAGCGCCAAAACCGGGGCTGTCATTGCCATCACCGGCGCCATCGACATTGTCGCCGATCGCCACAAAGCCCTGGTGATTCGTAACGGTCATCCAATGATGTCCCGGATTACCGGCACCGGCTGCATGCTGACCACGGTCATTGGTAGTTATTGCGGGGCCAATCCCGATGAATTGCTGCTGGCGACCGCTGCCGCAGTTAGTTGTCTGGGTTTGTGCGGGGAGCTGGCCTTTGCCAAGGTTCAGGCTCATGAGGCCGGCACAGCATCTTTTCGCACCTATCTCATCGATGCCATGAGTCGGATGAATAGCCAAACATTGGAAGGAGGGATGAAGGTTGAAACTCGATAAAAATACGATGCTGCTCTATGCGGTGACTGATCGAACCTGGCTGGGCGACCGGAGCCTGGCCGATCAGGTTGAAGACACCTTAAAAGGGGGCGCGACCTTTATCCAGCTGCGGGAAAAGGAGTTTGATTTTGATGACTTTGTCAAGGAAGCCCAGGCGATCAAAAAATTAACCGATGCCTACAAAATCCCCTTTGTCATTAATGATGACGTCGAAGTGGCCCTGGCGGTGGACGCCGATGGGGTTCATGTCGGTCAGGACGATATCGATGCGGGGGAATTGCGAAAGCGGATTGGCGATAAAATTATCGGCGTTTCGGCGGATACGGTGGAACTGGCCTTAAAAGCTGAAGCCGATGGCGCCGACTATATCGGGGTGGGGGCCATCTATTCCACCGCCACCAAAATGGATGCCGAGGTAGTGGCGTTTGAAACGATTGCGGCCATCTGTCAGGCGGTATCAATTCCGGTGGTGGCCATCGGCGGGCTTAATGAAACCAATATTCACACCTTAACAGGAACCGGGGTGGATGGGGTGGCCCTGGTATCGGCCATCTTTGCGAAAGCGGATATCATCAGTGCGACCCAGGAACTGAGATCTTTATCCGAGGCGATGACACGATCATGAACCAGGCAATTACGAATGTGGAAGGGATGATCTTTGATCTGGACGGGACCTTGATTGATTCGATGCCGGCCTGGGAAAATATCGGCAGTGATTTTTTAAAAAAACACGGGATTGCTCCTCCGGATGATTTAAATGAGACCATTAAAACCATGAGTTTTGCCGAATCGGCCCGCTATTTTATTGAGTTTTACGGGGTCGCCATGACCGAAGAGCAGGTCGGCGATGAAATCAACGGCATGATTCGGGAAAACTACGCCAGACATATTGCCCTAAAACCCTTTGTCAAGGAAGCCCTGGATCAATATTTGAAGCAGGGCATAAAAATGGGGATCTTAACCGCTACCCACAAGACCCTGACCGAATTGGTACTGCGCCGTTTTGGCCTGCAGAACCATTTTGAATTCATTCTTACTTCCGGGATGACCGGTCTGCCTAAAAGTCAGCCGGAGATTTATCATCAGGCGGTGGCACAGCTGCAATTGCCGGCCCAGCGGATTACCATTTTTGAAGATTCCCTGTATTGCATCAAGGCGGCTAGAGAAACGGGCTGTCATATTATCGGTGTTTTTGATGAAGCTTCAAAAGAAGATTGGGAAGCGATCAAAAGAAGTTCGGATTCCGTCATTATGAGTTTTAAGGAGTTGCTACGATGAAAAAGGTCTTATCAATCGCCGGGTCGGATTGCAGCGGCGGAGCCGGTATCCAGGCCGATATAAAAACGATTATGGCCCATGGCAGTTATGCAATGACGGTGATCACTGTGTTAACGGCGCAAAATACCACTGGAGTTTACGGAATTTCTGAAGTTATGCCTGACTTTGTGAAAAATCAGCTGGATTGCGTCTTTACCGATATTTTTCCCGACGCCGTTAAAATCGGCATGGTTTACAACGCTGCGATTATTGCAAGTATTGCCAATCAACTAAAACAGCACCAGGCCAGCAACATTGTCCTGGATCCAGTGATGGTAGCCACCAGCGGCGGCCGACTGTTGAGTGATGATAGCATCGAAAGTTTAAAAACAGAGTTGATGCCCCTGGCCGACCTGATTACCCCCAATATTCCCGAGGCCGAATGTCTGTGTGGATTTGGCATTCATTCCCGGTTGGATATGGTCAGAGCCGCTAAAAAAATCGCGGCAACCTATGCTGGCAGTATTCTGATCAAGGGCGGCCATCTGTTTGAAAGTGCCGATGATTTTCTGCTGATTCAAAATCACACAGGCAGCGAAGAAGTCTGGTTTCCCGGTGTGAAAATTGATAATCCCAACACCCATGGCACCGGCTGTACCCTGTCCGCGGCGATTGCCTGCAATCTGGCCGCCGGTGCTGAAATGAAAGCGGCGGTGAAAAAGGCCAAGGATTACGTGTCCGGAGCATTGGCCGCCAATTTGGATCTGGGCCATGGCAGCGGGCCCCTGGATCATGGTTTTCAGGTGACCCGGAGATAAGCAAAACCGAAAGTAAGAAAAGGCGAGGTGCAAGCCAAGTCGTCAGTCAGATCAGAAAAGCCAATTGATTCCCAACCAGGTGTTTTAACCATTGGGTAATCAATTGGCTTTTAAGATGGTGGCCATTCTTGCTGCAGCACTTTCTCGACAAAGAGGCGGGCCAGATTTTCATCAAATTGAAGGCCGGCGCATTTTTTGATTTCTTTAATCGCTTCGGCTTCGGTCAGAGCCCGACAATAGGGGCGCTCGGTGGTCATCGTACAATAGGCATCGGCAATGGCAATAATCCGACCCTGCAGGGATATTTCATCAGCTTTGAGCCCTTTAGGATAGCCTTGCCCGTCCCAGCGCTCATGGTGTTCAAGGACAAATTTGGCAATTTCAGCCAGTTCATTGACGGAGCGGAGAATATGGTAGCCGATTTCGGGATGACGTTTGATCTCTGCCCATTCGCTTTCGCTGAGTTTTTCAGACTTGGTTAAAATCGCTTCATCAATGGCAATTTCGCCAATATCATGGCGCAAACCGGCCAGACCAAGCTGGTTGATGGCTTCAGTGTCAAAGTCGAGAGTCCGGGCCAGGGCCTGACAGTATTCACTGACCGCTTGGGAATGAATGACCTCCTGGTGGTTACGTTCGTAAATGGAATTGACAATCAAGTCAATGGTGGCCCGTTTGATGCTGGGGCTGATGATCAATTTATGCTGATACATGGCATCTTCGGCTCGTTTAAAAACATCGTTCAGATCGTCATGAGGATCTTCTTTGAGGGCAAAACCCATCGAAACCGATAAAATAGTGTGGTCAATTTGAACCTGGGAAACGGCAACATTGAGTCGCTTTACAATACTCTCGACACTTTGCTGATCCGTGTGCGAGAACAAAACCACAAACTCATCGCCACCAACCCGGGAAGCGATTTCATCATGACGGCACTCTTTTTTCAAAATTTCAGCAAACTCCTTTAAGACTTTGTCGCCCATTTGGTGGCCGTAGGCATCATTGATCAGCTTAAGTCCATTAACATCAGCCATAATCAAAGCAATCGGCAGGTTTCGCGGGGCATCGAGACGAAGTAGTTCTTCTTCGTAGAAACGGCGGTTGTAAAGCCCCGTTAATTGATCGTGGTAGCTTAGGTAAAGAACCGCTTCTTCGGCCTGTTTTCTTTTGTCAATGTTACGGCTGACGCCAACCAGTTCAATATCACCGCTGACATGATAGCGGTATTTGGTGGAAACCTCAACCCAGATAAGCCGTCCATCTTGGCAGGGTTGCTGTATTTCAATCAGATAGGTATTAGGGGCATCAGGGTTGGCGATAAAGGCGTTGACATTTTTTTTCAGCTCCGCCCGGACCCGTTGAAGTGATTCGCCTGTCATCGAGACCTCCAGATTTTCGGCGATAGCTTCCTCGGGGGTAAGGCCTCTCAACTGAAAAATAGCGGGACTCATGTAGGTGAATTTATTCTGGCTAAGATTAAAAAGCCAAATCACATCAGAGGCGAATTCAGTCAGAAAGCGGTACTTTTCTTCACTTTTGATCAGGGCGGCCTCGGCGTTTTTCCGGTCGGTAATGTCATTGATAATACTGATGATATGGGGCGTATTATTCATTTGGATGATTTTGGCAGACATGGCACAAATTCGGATTTCCTTATCTTTATTTCTGAAATTCAATTCAAAATCATCAATCGACTGGTTGGCAGTGATCTCCTCGAGAAGTTTTTCCCGATCGGCGGGGTTTTCATAAAGATTAAGGTCCAATACGCTCTTATTCTGAACGTCTTCCTGGCTGAAGCCGGTAAAATTCAGAAAGCCGAGGTTGAAATTCACGATTTTGCCGTCCGGTAAGGTTGTGATCAGGCTGGCATCGGGACTGAGATTAAAGATTTGTTCAAATTGTTCTTTGGCTGAGCGGATCTCCGAACTGACCCGTTCATTGACCATTATAATAAAGGTAAAGGTGACAATAATATTGGCGATAAAGGCTCCGGTAAAAGAAATAATCTGAAAAAGTGATGGCGACAGGGCATTGTCGAGCGGTGGCGAAAATAATCCGTGGACAGCTCTCACAACAGCAAAAACTCCGGTTGTGGCGAATAATAAGAAAAGCAACTGGATTTGTCGTGGTATCAGGGCGTTTTTATGGTTATTCAGGGTTTGGGCACTCAACAGAGAAATCAGACCAATCGACAGATTAATCGCGAAAATTCGTGCCGAAATCGAGTCGAAAATAAACTGAAAATAGATCAGAGCGAAGAGGCAAAATCCGAAAATAATCGGCGGAAACCATCTGTTTTCGGGCAGCTCTAAAAAACGAACCAGGCCCATATACTGAAAAATCAGCGCCAGTAGCAAGAGTGCATTACCGATAACAACGGTGAACAGATCATTGAAATTGTTACCTTGAAGCATAACAAAAAGAAACCCCAGGGCATAAAAGGAGCAGCTGACTCCAAAGTGATCAACACCGGGATATTTAGACGAAAGCAGGAGTATAAAAATAGCCTGAAAAATACTGGAAAGGACTAATATCAGGGCTATCGTAGCGAGATCGATATTCATGGGTGCCTCTCATAAGGTGACAATTAATAACCTGAAAAAAATTGCGGTCCACATTTTAAGAAACGATAAACTATGGTTATTATATCCCGATTTGCAAGAAAAAAACATAAATAAAAAAAAAGAGCAATATGAAAATGATTTTCAAATTACTTTGACAGATCAGTGTTTTTGAGGTAATATGAAAATGATTTTCAAATTCATTTAAGCGGGGGATAAAATGGGAAAACCGTCTTACTATAAAACAAAGCAACAGGATACGATCCTGAAATATTTAATAGCAAAAAAAAATCAGCATATTACCGTCAATATGATTGCTGAATTTTTAGAAAAGCAGGGCACGCCAGTGGGAGTAACCACCATTTATCGACATCTTGATAAGCTGGTGGAGCAGGGTGAGCTGCAAAAGTACATCATCGATGGGGTAACCAGCGCCTGTTTTCAGTATATTGGCGAAGAAGCCCATTGCCATGAGCATTTTCATCTGAAATGCGAGCATTGCGGAACCCTGATTCATCTGGACTGTGGTTATATGAAGGATCTTTACACCCATGTATTGAACCACCACGCCTTTGACATCAATACATTCAAAACAGTTTTTTATGGATTATGTAAAAGTTGTTCAGCTCATGAAAAAAACGATCAGGAGGCCTTGTGATGAAAAAGATAGGTGTTGTTTTAGTGGCGCTGCTGATTTTGGCAGTGGGCGTAACCGGTTGTACCAAAAATACGGCGGCCAAAAACGCCGATAGCTCCGGAAAAATTAGTATTGTTACGACTATTTTTCCGGTTTTTGATTTTGCCAGAGCCATTGCCGGGGATCAGGCCGATTTGACGATGCTGGTAAAACCAGCCGCGGAAGTTCATTCCTATGATCCCTCCCCGGCTGATATTATCAAAATTCAGGATGCCGATGTGTTTATCTACATTGGCGGCGAAAACGATGCCTGGGTCAGCACGATTCTGGAGTCCATGGATACCAGTGATAAGAAAATTATTCGTCTGATGGATGCGGTTAAGCCGGTGGCAGAGGAAATCGTAGAAGGGATGGAGGCTGAAGAAGAGGAAGGGGACACAGAAACGATTCAAAAAGAAGCCAAACCAGCCGAGGCCGAAATTGAGTATGACGAACATATCTGGACAGCACCTAAAAATGCCATCTTGATGGTCAATGAAATCGCCGCCGCATTGGCCGAAGTGGATACCAAAAACGCCGTTACCTATACCAAAAATGCCGCCGCTTATACAGCGCAGATCCAGGCTGTGGATGATGAAATTGCCGGGATTGTGGCAGCCTCCACCAATAAGTTGCTGGTCTTTGGCGATCGCTTTCCGTTCCGATATTTTGTCGATGAATTCGGTCTGGAATATCAAGCGGCATTTCCTGGTTGTAGTACCGATACCGAGGCCAGTGCGGGAACTTTGGCCTATCTGATGAATACCATCAAGGAGCAGAACATTAAATATGTCTACTATATCGAGCTCAGCAATCACAATATTGCCAGGGCCATCAGTGAACAAACCGGAGCCCAGCAGCTGCAACTTCATTCGGCTCATAATGTCACAAAAGACGATTTTGAGGCTGGGGCAACCTACGTTTCAATTATGCAGCAAAATGCCGAAAATCTGCGAAAGGGGCTGACTAACCAATGAAATTAATTTCCTGTGAAGGGGTCACCATCGGATATGATGGGCAACGGGCCGTAAACAACGTCAGCTTTGATCTGGAGCAGGGCGACTATCTGTGTGTGGTGGGCGAAAACGGTTCGGGGAAAAGTACCCTGGTCAAAGGTCTATTGGGACTGATTAAACCTCAGGAGGGCAGCATTACCTTTGACGGTCTCGCCCCAAATGAAATTGGTTATCTACCGCAACAGACGGTGATTCAACGGGACTTTCCAGCCAGCGTTAGCGAGGTGGTGATCTCCGGCTGCCTCAATCGCCGGGGACTGTTGCCCTTCTACTCGCGCTTGGAAAAGGAACGGGCCGCGGCTAAGATGGAGCAGTTGAATATCACCGATATCAGAAAAAAATCCTATCGTGATTTATCGGGCGGCCAGCAGCAGCGGGTGCTGTTGGCCCGGGCACTTTGTGCCACCGAAAAATTGCTGCTGCTGGATGAGCCGGTGGCCGGATTGGATCCAATGATGACGGCTGATTTGTACCAGCTGGTCGCGGAACTCAATCAGAGCCAGGGAATCACCGTATTGATGGTCTCCCATGATTTGGATAGCGCCATCCGATACGGCAACAAAATTCTTCATATGAGAACCGCAACGGCCTTCTTCGGGTCAACCGCAGACTACCTGAAAACGGAAATGTGTCAGCAGATGATGGGGGCGCGTAAAAATGATTGAATTGCTGACTGAGCTATTATCTTACGCCTTTGTGGTCAGGGCCCTCATCGTTGGGGTTCTGGTGTCGCTGTGTGCGGCCCTTTTGGGGGTGAGTCTGGTGTTAAAACGCTACTCGATGATCGGCGACGGCTTGTCCCATGTCGGCTTTGGGGCCCTGGCCCTGGCCATGGCATTAAACCTGTCACCGCTGGAAGTGGCCATTCCGGTGGTGGCGGTGGCCGCTTTTGTGTTGTTGCGGATCAGCGAAAATAGCCGGATTAAAGGTGATGCCGCCATTGCTCTGATTTCCAGCAGTTCGCTGGCCATCGGGGTGATTATCATTTCCTACACATCGGGAATGAATGCCGATACCAGTAATTATATGTTTGGTAGCATTCTGGCGATGAGTGAAAGCGACGTGTTGCTCAGTGTCGGGGTTTCCGTAGTGGTTATCCTGTTGTATGTGTTGTTTTACAACAAGATTTTTGCCGTTACCTTCGACGAAAGTTTTACCCGGGCAACCGGTACCAATGCTGGCCGCTACAATACCCTGATTGCCCTGTTAACGGCGCTGACCATTGTGGTGGGGATGCGGATGATGGGCGCGTTGCTGATTTCCAGTCTGATTATCTTTCCGGCCCTGACGTCAATGCGTTTGTTTAAAACCTTTAAACAGGTGGTGATCAGTTCGGCTATTTTGTCGGTATGCTGCTTTGTAGTCGGTATTATCCTGTCCTTTATTTTCTCTTTTCCCACCGGTGCCAGCGTGGTGGTGATCAATTTATTGATGTTTGTCATCTTTTCGGCGATCGGACTGGTTAAGAAAGCGATAGCTTAGCTAGCTTGTCGTAAAATAACAACAGAAAACTCAGAAGCGGAGGTTCAATCATTTATGAAGAAAAATGCTGCGGTCGTGTATGCAGTCTTGGCAGCCCTGCTATTTGGGATTAATGCCCCCTTTTCTAAGCTGTTGCTCAACAAAATCCACCCCTTATTTCTGGCGGCACTATTATATCTGGGCGCAGGGCTGGGCATGACGGTGCTGACGGTTCTAAACAAAACCCGGCGGACCGCGACTACAGAAGCCAGACTCACCCAAAAAGAAATGCCCTCAGTTATTATGATGATTTTACTGGATATCGCGGCACCGATTTTTCTATTGCTGGGGATCAGTCTGACTAACTCCAGTACCGCGGCCTTATTAGGAAATTTTGAAATTGCGGCGACCGCAGTGATTGCCATGATTTTTTTTAAAGAAGCGATTGGCAAACGGATGTGGATGGCCATTATATTGATCTCTCTGGCCAGTATCATTCTGACGGTTAGCGATGTTGCGGCGATTAACTTATCGATGGGGGCGGTTTTCGTGATGCTGTCCTGTGTTTGCTGGGGTTTGGAGAATAACTGCACCCGGAATCTATCGATTAAAGATCCGGTGCAGGTGGTTATCCTGAAAGGCTTTGGATCGGGACTAGGGGCTTTGCTGATTGCCATGATCTGGGGCGACCTGTCCGGCTCGTTACTTTATATTAGCCTGGCTATGTCCTTAGGTTTTGTGGCCTATGGCCTGAGCATTTTTTTCTATGTCAAAGCCCAACGGGGACTGGGAGCCGCCCGAACCAGTGCCTATTATGCGGCAGCCCCTTTTATGGGAGTGCTGATATCCTGGCTGGTACTTAAGGAACCCATTACTTTTTCGTTTTTAATAGCCTTGGCCATCATGGTTCTGGGGACCTGGCTGGCGCTATCGGAAAATCACGAACATGATCACATCCATCTTGAGGAGACCCACGATCATAGTCATAACCACGATGATGCACACCATCTTCATGCGGATCATCCGCCGGTTACCGGTGAGCATTGTCATGAACATACCCACAAAAATACGGTTCACAGTCACTGCCATCTGCCGGACGTTCACCATCGGCATATGCATTGACATATACATTGAGATGAACGATTATTGCTATATACGAAAAAAGAACTTAGTCCGCGCTGATCATAACAGTGCGACTAAGTTCTTTTTTGTAATCAGCTAATATAAATAACGAGATTAGATAACCTGAAAATAAGGCTTGATTTCAAAAGGGATCAATTGTAAAACCCGTTTGCTTTCGTCAATGATTTCATCAATTCGGCTTTCATCAATATGCATCAGGACAAAATGAAGGCTGGTCAGGTAATCCAGACATTCTTCCTGAGAACAGTCAAACTCGCCATTGGCATAGGCTAATTTTACCGATAATGAGGAAGCCATGGCAGATCGGGCAATCATCGATATTTCATCAGGACATCGTTTCAGTTTTAATTTGTATCGGCGGTCATGGATTTTATAAAGATGAACAACGCTTTGGGAAAAGGTATCTTCATGCTTTTCATCAGCATGTTCTTTAATAAAACGCATGACATTGGGATCACATAGATGCAGCATGTCATATAAACGGATTTCCACTGCGGTACTCACCTGCAAGTCGGCCGGCTGACCTTTGAAATATTCTAAATAGAGTCTAAAAGCAACCCTGTTCTTATGTTCGACCAGAAATTTTTCGGTCACTTCCCGGGCTAAATTAGATTTTGATTTAAAATAATAGGTGATTAAAGGCTTGGTAATCTCACAATCAGTGGCAATTTGATCTAAGTAGGTATTTTTATAACCTTGTTCGTAAAAAAGTTTTGTGGCAACCTGGATAATATTTTCTTTCTGATTTTTCATATCTGTCTCTCTTTGTTTTCGATGCTGTTATTGTATCGTTTAATCTTCTCGATATCAAGGCAAAACATCTGTGCTGAATAAAAATATTTTACCGGTAAAATTTATGTTGACAATTCGTAAAAATAGGACTATACTGCAATTACTTTACCGGTAAAATAAATAACGGTTCAGGGAACCTGGTGCGGGTAAGAATGCTGGCGATTAATCAGGCCAGCCGGAAAATGATGACAGCGTTGTCAGTTAATGACTGTAAACGATAATCATATCGGGTGATTGAGAATCAGAGAAAAGTGGCATTTAAACGAAGAATCGTTTCAAATATAAACAAGATCGAAAAGGAGAAAGAAAATGATAATTATTGGCGAAAAAATTAACGGTGCTATTCCCTCAACCGCGAAAGCGATAGCGGCAAAGGATGTCGAATTTATCCGGAACCTGGCGATTAAGCAGGCCGAAGCTGGGGCTAATTTCATCGACGTCTGTGCCTCAGTGGACGATGACATCGAACTGGAAACGATGAAATGGTTGATTGACACCGTTCAGGATGCTACTGACGTGCCGATTGCAGTGGACAGCCCCAATGTTTATACCTGCATTGAATCGATGAAATACTGCAACAAACCAGGACTGTTTAACTCCGTGTCATTAGAAGGGGACAAGGTCGATGTGGCCTTTAAGGTACTGGCCGATACCAAGTGGGAATGTGTGGCTTTGCTAAACAGTGACAAGGGCATCCCTAAAACCGCCAAGGATCGTCTGGAAGTGTTCACTGACTTAATGGCAAAATGCCAGGAATATAAGATTGACCCCTCCCGCATGCACATCGATCCCTTGATTGAAATGCTGTGCACCTCGGAAGATGGGATTACCATGGTCACCGAAGTCATTCGGGAAATCAAAAAGCAATATCCAACCATTCATGTCACCGGTGCCGTCAGCAACATTTCTTTCAATTTACCAGCCCGCCGGATTGCCAACCAGGCCTTTGCCGTTCTGGCCATGAGCGCCGGCATGGACAGCTTTATTCTCGATCCCCTGAACAAGGATATGATGGGAATGCTGTTTGCCACCGAAGCGATGATGGGTGAAGATGAATACTGCATGGAATATATCGGTGCTTTCCGGGAAGGCATTTTCGTAAAATAAGTTACAACCAAACCCGGCACTCACACAGGTTCCGGGTGATTAAAATAAAAATTAGTATAAAAATCAAAGGAGAAATTGAAAATGTCAAAAATTGAAGATGTAAAAGTATTGGTCGAAACCGGTAAATCAAAGAAGGTTGCCGCAGCCGTTCAGGAAGCTCTGGATGCCGGTGATAAAGCGCAGGATATTCTGGATGCAATGGTTGCCTCCATGGGCGTGGTCGGGGATAAATTCTCATCTGGAGAAATCTTTGTTCCAGAAATGTTAATTGCCGCCAAAGCGATGTCCAAAGGGGTAGAAGTGTTAAAACCAGTGATGGCCGGCGATGGCGCCAATTCACTGGGAACCTGTATCATGGGAACTGTAGCCGGCGATCTGCACGATATCGGTAAAAACCTGGTTGTGATGATGCTTGAAAGCGCTGGCTTTGATATGGTTGACCTGGGCGTTGACGTACCGGCAGACAAGTTTGTAGAAGCGGTAAAAGAAAATAATAATGTTGTATTAGTTGCTTGTTCTGGTCTGTTAACCACTACCATGCCAGCGTTAAAAGAAGCCGTTCAAACGATTAAAGCAGCTTATCCGGATATGAAGGTCATTGTTGGTGGGGCTCCGGTTACACCAGAGTACGCTACAGAAATCGGCGCCGATGGTTATGCACCGGATGCCGGTAGTGCTGCTGCTAAAGCCAAAGAACTGATTGGCGCTTAAGCCGCTACAAGAACAGTAACAATTATCCCAAATAAAGCATAAGAAGGAGAAGTTATGTTAACAATCAGAGAAAATTTGCTGGAAACAATGAAGGGTGGCAATCCGGATCGTTTTGTCAAACAATATGAATTTATTGATCTGATCATGGAAGTACCAACTGGTACAGAATTTAAATATGGTCAAACATGGAAAGATCATTGGGGTATTACCTGGCAATGGCCAGAAGGCCAGTTAGGCATGTTCCCGGTTCATCACGATGGCTTGGCGGTGATTCAGGATATTACCGAGTGGAAAAAAACCGTCAAAAAACCAGCCATTGCCACCTCAGACGAAGCCTGGGCGCCAGCGATTGCTCACGCCAATGCCGTTGACCGTAAAGAAAAGTTTGCGACGGCCTTTTTCGCACCAGGTCTCTTCGAAATGACCCATCACCTGATGGGCATGGAAAACGCCCTGATGGCCCTTTACGAAGAGCCAGAAGCAATGCAGGAACTGATTGACTATCTGACTGAATATGAATTGGAATTTGCCGCCGTGATGATGGAAAAATTGAAGCCGGAAGCCATTTTACATCATGATGACTGGGGCAGCCAGATTTCATCGTTCATCTCACCAGATATGTTTGAAGAATTCTTTGTGCCATCATACAAAAAAATCTACCAGTTCTATAAAGACAATGGCGTGGAATTGATTATCCACCATAGTGACTCCTATGCGGCTAATTTAGTGCCTTACATGATCGAAGTGGGCATTGATATCTGGCAGGGGGTTATGAACACCAATAATATTCCTGAACTGATCAAAGAGTACGGCGACAAGATCACCTTCATGGGCGGTCTCCACAGCGGTACCGTAGATTATCCCGGCTGGGAAAAAGAAGTGGTTAAAAAACAAGTTGAAGAAACCTGTAAAGCCAATGGCCACAAATATTTCATTCCTTGCCAGACATCTGGTCTGCCAATTGAGAATTTCGAAGGCGTCATCGCTTATATCGATGAGTGCATTGATGAAATGAGCAAAGAACTGTTTTAATCGTTAAAGTTATTACCGCAAAACCCTGTATCGCCATCAAGCGACACAGGGTTTTGCTTTTTGTTGAACTAAATTTAAAAAATACTGATGCACCGTCAGATCCGCGGTCAGCTCCGGGTGAAAGGAAGTCACTACCATGTTTCCCTGTCGGGCGGCCACAATATGATTGTCAACCCGAGCCAGAATGTTCACATCGACGCCGACGCTTTCGATATAGGGCGCCCGGATAAAAACCATCGGGATTTTTCCGCCGGCATCAAATTCAGCCTCCGTCTGAAAGCTGCCAAGCTGGCGGCCATAGGCGTTTCTGCGGGCTACCATATTCATTGTGTCAAAATGGATGGTGTCATCTTCGGCAATCTGGCCCGCCAGCAGAATCAGTCCGGCGCAGGTGCCCAGCACCGGCAGGTCAGCTTCAATGAGGTCTTTCAGGGGTTCAAAGAGCGCCAGCTCCTGCAACAGCTTGCCGATAACGGTGCTCTCGCCCCCGGGGAGAACCAGGCCATCCAGAGGATGGCTGGTCAGATCTGCGGGTTTTCTAATTTCAATGCAGTGAACACCCAATTGCTTCAAAGCGGTGATATGTTCGGAAAAAGCGCCCTGGACTGCTAATACACCAATGGTTATCGCCATTAGATGCCTCGTTGGGCCATCAATAAGTCAATTTCCTGCTCGTTGATACCAACCATCGCTTCGCCCAAATCTTCTGAGAGTTCAGCCAGCAGTTTGGCATCATTGTAATTAGTCACCGCTTTAACAATGGCTTGAGCCCGTTTGGCCGGATTGCCGGATTTGAAGATGCCGGAGCCGACAAAGACCCCTTCAGCCCCCAACTGCATCATCAGAGCCGCATCAGCCGGAGTGGCGATGCCGCCGGCAGCAAAGTTCACCACTGGTAGTTTGCCGGTTTCATTGACCAGCTGAACCAGCTCGTAAGGTACCTGCAGATCCTTGGCCACCTGGTAGAGTTCATCTGCTCTGGTGTTTTGAATCACACGGATCTGCTGGTTGATCAGGCGCATATGGCGAACCGCCTGAACCACGTCGCCGGTACCCGGTTCACCCTTGGTGCGAATCATCGCAGCACCTTCACTGATTCGTCGCAGGGCTTCACCCAGATCTTTGGCGCCGCAGACAAAGGGTACCGAAAAACCGGTTTTGTCGATATGGTAGGTATCATCGGCTGGCGACAGCACCTCGCTCTCATCAATATAATCTATTTCGATGGCTTCCAGGATCTGGGCTTCGGCAAAATGACCGATCCGCACCTTGGCCATCACTGGGATGGAAACCGCGGCCTGAATACTCTTGATCATCTTGGGATCACTCATCCGCGAAACCCCGCCGGCCGAGCGGATATCAGCGGGAATCCGTTCTAATGCCATCACGGCGCAGGCACCGGCTTCCTGGGCAATGCGGGCCTGCTCGGCCGTGGTAACATCCATAATTACCCCGCCTTTTAACATTTGGGCCAGGTTTTTGTTTAGTTCATAGCGATTATTCATTTAAGTATCTCCTCAATTTGATTTTCAGTTCTTCAATGTGGTTTGCATTCTTATTGTAATACAATTCTGATATCATTATAAGTATCAAAAAATACAAAAATGGCAGGATCAGAATGGAAAAATAAAAAATTGATTGGTAAGACAAAATAGTGGGTATACTGAAATAGAACGAAGTTTTGCTTTGGGCAAATTGCGAAAAAATTTAATTGTGCAAAAATGAAAAAAAGAGGGTGATTGATGATGCAGCAGACAGATGTTGAAGCGCTGGGAATAGGCTTAGAAAAACCCATCGAAAATTTATCGGTTGCTGATGTTTATAACGAGCTGAAAACAAGTGCCGAAGGTCTGACGTCTGAAGAAGCGACAGCACGCTTGGCACACTTTGGTGAGAACAGTATTCAAAAAAAGAAGGGCAAACCGCTGGTCTGGAAATTCCTGGCCAATTTTACCCACCTGATGGCGATCCTGTTATGGATTGGCGGTGTGGTGGCCCTGATTGCCCAGTTGCCTCAACTGGCGATTGCCATTTGGCTGGTTAATGTGATTAATGGACTATTCAGTTTTTGGCAGGAGTTTCAGGCCGAAAAAGCGGTTGAAGCGCTGGGACAACTGCTGCCGACCTATGCCCGGGTGGTCCGGGATGGTAAAGAAGTCAAAATTCTGGCCGAGGAACTGGTGCCCGGCGATCTGATTATTCTGGCCGAGGGCGACCGCATTTCGGCCGATAGCCGTCTGGTTGAGGACAATGATTTCAGAGCTGATCAGTCGATTCTGACCGGGGAATCCCATCCGGCCCATAAAACCAAAGATGTTGGTCAGCGTACCGACCTGGGCCGTTCGGAACAGCCCAACCTGATTTTTGCCGGAACCAATGCGGCTTCCGGCGCCTGTAAGGCGGTGGTATTTGCCACGGGCATGAATACCGAGTTCGGCAAAATTGCCGATCTGACCCAGAATATGGTGGAAGCACCCAGTCCGCTGCAGCTGGAAATGGGACGGATTACCCGGCTGGTTTCAGCCATGGCGATCAGCATGGGAGTGCTCTTTTTTGTGCTGGCAGTACTGCTTGCCCATGTCAACATTACCGAAAGTTTTATTTTTGCGATGGGGATGATTGTAGCCTTTATCCCGGAGGGCTTATTGCCAACCGTGACCTTATCCCTGGCCATGGGGGTCAAGCGGATGGCCAAACGCAATGCCTTAATCAAACGCTTATCGGCAGTTGAAACCCTGGGCTGCACCACGGTTATCTGTACCGATAAAACCGGAACCCTAACCCAGAATGAAATGACCGTTAGCGACTGTTGGATGGTCAATCAGCAGATTACGATAACCGGGGTTGGTTATGCCCCGGAAGGGGAACTGACATCGGACGAGACAGCGATTTCACTGGCCGAAAACCGCGATATGCGGACATTATTACGTGCTGCCAGTCTTTGCAATAATTCCCGGTTATTACCACCGTCCCCGGAAATAAACCATTGGAATATTCTCGGGGATCCTACCGAAGCCGCCCTGGTGGTGGCCGCCCGGAAGGGGAAAATTGATCTGGATGCGGAGCTTTCTCACAGCCCGCGGCTGCGGGAGCTGCCCTTTGAGTCCCATCGCAAGCGGATGAGTACCATACATCAGGTGTCCCGTGACATCTCGGATCTGGAAAAGCTGGCCTATATCAAAGGGGCGCCCAAAGAGGTGCTGGATTTGTGTACCCATTATCTCAAAGATGGTGAAGATGTGGTGATGGATGAGGATACCCGGAAAAAGGTGATGGCGGCCAATGATGACTATGCCCGCAAAGGACTTCGGGTTTTGGCGGTAGCGATGCGAATTCTCACTAAAGAGATGGGTTTGCCCGAGCGCCTCAGCGACTATACGCCTGATCATATTGAAAACAATATGACCTTTTTAGGGCTTACGGTGATGGCGGATCCGCCCCGGGTGGAAGTGGCAGCAGCGGTTAAAAAATGCCATCAAGCCGGGATAAAGATTATTATGATCACCGGTGATTATGGCTTAACAGCCGAAAGCATTGCCCGGCGGATCGGCATTATCGATAGTCCGCAGCCCCGGATTGTCACTGGCGTAGAGCTGGACGAAATCAATGACGAGGATCTTAAAAAAGCCCTAACCGGAGAGATTGTTTTTGCCCGGGTGGCACCGGAACAAAAACTGCGGGTGGTTACCGCCCTTCAGGAAATGGGCAATGTGGTGGCGGTCACCGGTGATGGCGTCAATGATTCGCCGGCTCTTAAAAAGGCCGACATCGGCATTGCCATGGGGATTTCCGGTACCGATGTGGCCAAGGAAGCCGCCGATATGATTCTCACCGACGATAATTTCGCCTCGATTGTCAATGCGGTGGAAGAAGGCCGGGGCGTATACAATAATATCCGTAAGTTTGCCACCTATATTTTAAACAGCAATGTTCCCGAGGCGGTGCCTTTTATTGTGTTTTTATTCGCCAAAGGCCAGATCCCGTTGCCGCTGACGGTGATGCAGATTCTGGCGGTGGATCTGGGCACCGATATGATCCCGGCCATCGCTTTGGGGGTTGAACTGCCAGAAGAAGGGGTAATGCAGCGTCCGCCAAGATCGCAGCAGGAACATTTGCTCAATCGGCCGCTGCTGATTCGCGCCTTTCTGTTCTATGGGATCATGGAGTCGGCCATTGCGATGTCAGCCTTTTTCTTCCTTTACTGGCAGAATGGCTGGCCGGGGATACCGATGGCAGACTCAGGCGTGATTTACCGGATGGCCACCACCATGACGTTGGGGGCGATTGTGGTTACCCAAATCGGGATTGTCTTCAATTGTCGAACCGAACGGGCCTCGGTATTCAAGGTAGGGCTGTTCAGCAACCATATGATCTTAATCGGAATCGTCTGTGAACTCACCGTTTTCAGCATTCTGATCTACACCCCGTTTTTACACGAGATCTTTAATACCGCCCCAATCGGCTTGATTGAATGGGCCTATCTGTTTATGTGGGTGCCGGTGGTGATTATTATTGACGAACTACGGAAGGCCTTCCTGCGAAACTGGGATAAACGACGTTTGGATACAAACAAATAAAACAGAGATTGAGAAAGGGGATAGCTAAATGAAAACCATTATAATCGGCTGTGGGCGAATCGGATCCGGTTTAGCTCTTAAACTGAATCAGAGTGCTCACGACATCACTGTCATTGATCAGGATCCACTGACCTTTAAACATTTGGGCGCCGGCTTTAAGGGAAAAACCATCGCCGGGGTAGGATTTGACCGGGATGTGCTGCTGGCCGCCGGTATTGAGCGGGCAGACTCGCTGGCCGCGGTGACCTCCAACGACGAGGCCAATGCCCTGACCGCCCGGATTGCCAGTCAGATTTTTGGGGTTCCCCGGGTCGTGTCAGCCCTTCATGAACCCCGTAAAGCAGAAATTTATCGGCGATTGGGACTGCAGGTTTTTGATCCGATGTCCTGGGGCGTAAACCGGGTGGCCGATCTGCTGAGTTTTGCACCGGTTAATGTGGCCATGAGTATTGGAAATGGTGATGTGGATATTATGGAAATTGAGATACCGGCCCTCTTGGTGGGCCGACGGGTCGGGGAACTGACGATTCCCGGTGAAGTCAGTGTGGTATCGATCAGTCGCGGGAACCGCTCGATTATACCGGTGCTTAATACGGTGTTTGAAAACCGCGATCTGGTCCATCTGGCTGTGGCCACGGCATCAGGCGAACGTCTTAAATCGCTGTTGGGATTAGGATAGAAAGGGGATATCAGACCATGAAAGTAATAATCGTAGGTGGCGGCAAGGTGGGCTGTTATCTGACATCGCTGCTGCAAAGCGGCGGCCATCAGGTTAAGCTCATAGAAATCCGAACCCATCAATTAGAACGGCTGGCATGTGATCTGCCCAAAGAGGTGCTGGTATTGGGGAGCGGCACCGACCCCAGTGTTCTGGAAGCGGCCGGGATCCGTTCGGCCGATGTGCTGGCGGTGGTGACTGGGGCTGATGAAACAAATCTGGTGGCAGCGACTATTGCCCGTCTGGAATATCAGGTGCCGCGAATTCTGGCGCGGATTAAAAATCCCAAAAATGCCTGGTTGTTTACCCCGGAAATGGGGGTCGATGTGGCATTGAACCAGGCCGAGCTGATGGCAACGCTGGTGGCTGAAGAAATGTCAGTAGGCGATATGATGACTCTGCTGAAGCTGAATCAGGGCCAGTTTTCATTGGTGGAAGAAAAGGTTCACCCGGAATCGCTGGCAGTAGGTAAGATGGTGAGAGCGCTGGGGTTGCCCACCGAATCTGTTTTAGTGGCAATTATCAGAAATGGCCAACTGCTTATTCCCCATGGTGATACCGAATTATTACCGGCCGATGAGGTACTGGCGATCATTCATGCCGCCGATCTTGAGGATCTGGCCCGGATATTGGGGCCAGCCCGCTGAGCCGGGCAATCTCATCTGGGCAGGCCCTGCAGGTATAGTAGGGAGAATTTTTATGGGGCCTTTTTTGTCATCCGCATGGGATTAAAAAATTATGTTTTATTCCCAAAATCAGGGGTAAAAACATATGAAAACTCGTTATTTAGTTATAAACTTAATATAATTTTGATACTTACGGAGAGGGAAGCATGAAAAAGCATGAAATTTCAATTGTCGACGACGAACCCATCAATCTGATGATCTTAAAAAAATTACTGAGTCCCTCTTTTTTGATTCGGGCCTATAAATCCGGAGCGGAGCTGCTTCAGGCGGTTGAAAAGGGAATCAAGCCGGATCTGATTCTGATGGATATTATGATGCCGGGGATGGACGGCTATCAAACCTTGTCGGAATTACGGAAAGACCCGGACAACCTAGCAATCCCGGTTATCTACATTTCGGCCCTGGATAGTCTGATTGATGAGGAAAAGGGCTTTCATCTGGGGGCAGTTGATTATATTATTAAACCATTTCGACCGGGGATTGTGTTGGCCAGAGTCAATGCCCACCTGGAACTGAAACAAGCCCGAGACCGGCTTAAAAATCAGAACGAATGGCTGGAAGCCGAGGTTCAACGACGAATGGTGGAAAATCAGATGATTCAGGATACAACGCTGAATGTTTTTGCCGAATTGGTTGAAACCCGGGATAATGATACCGCCAATCATGTTATGCGGACCCAGAACTATGTGCGGATTATCGCTGAGCGATTGCAAAAAAATGAGAAATTTAAAAACCATCTAGGCGATGAGGCCATTGAACGGATTGTTAAAGCGGCACCGCTTCATGATATTGGCAAGATTGGGATACCCGATGCGATCTTATTAAAGCCGGGAAAGCTCGACTATGAAGAATATGAGGTAATGAAAACCCATTGTAAAATCGGCGGAAATGCCATTCGTCTGGCCATTAATAAAACCTTGTCCGTGAACAAAACAGGTAATCAACAGGGCGAAATCACGGCACTGCACTTTTTGGAAGAGGCCGAGAAAATCATGAATTATCATCATGAACGATGGGATGGTAAAGGGTATCCAGAAGAATTGTATGGCGATGAAATTCCCATCTCAGCCAGAATTATGGCACTGGCTGATGTTTTTGATGCTCTCACCACGGTACGGCCTTACAAGAAAGCCTGGAGTATCGATGCGGTGATAGACTACATTTTAGAGCAGCGAGGCTTGCAGTTTGATCCGGATGTGGTGGAAGCCTTTGAAACCGAAATTATGGCCTTCAGACGGGTCATGAGTCAGGGGCAGGCCACGGACTAGTAATTAACGCCGGAAGAGAAGGGATGGTGAGACAGATGGCGGATCAGATCAAATCCGGGTTGGAAAAACAGAGTAAATTATTGGAGGCTTTTTTTGAAATAGTGCCGGATCTGCTGTTTTTAACAGATGTTCAGGGAATTATTCTGGAATACCGGGCCAAAAAAACATCGGATCTTTATCTTCCGCCGGCGGCATTTCTCAATCAAAAAATCGATACCGTATTGCCGCCGGAGATCAACAAATTGTTCACAAATGCGATGGTACTGGCCAAAAGAACGGGTCATATACAAACCTTTGAGTATGATTTGCCCAATCCAAAGGGGAACCAACATTTTGAATGTCGAATGAGTTGGCTGGCTGAAAGCGAAAACTTTGTTGAGGTAATCCGGGATATATCGGAACGATATCAGATGGAAGAAGCCTTGAAAACAGAACGTAAGTTGCTGAAGGAAAGACTCAAGGAAAGAGTCTGCAGTCAGAGTGTTTTTCAAATCACATCAGATTCCGATCTTTCTCTGGAAGAAATGCTGGCACAGGCGGTAAAGGTCGTTGGTTCCGGTTGGCAATATCCGGAGCTTACTCAGGTTCGGATTCGCTGGAATAAGAAACTGTTTCAAACCGCGGATTTTAAGGAAACGGCATGGAGCCAAACAGAAGAAGGCGTTCTGGATGCGGGAGACAGAATTGAGATCAGTGTTTTTTATACCCAGAGATGTTTAGTGGAAGATGAAGGTCCGTTTCTCAAAGAAGAACGCTACCTGATAAAAAATATTTGCAGTCGTTTAGTTGATGTCATCAATCATCGCAGGACATTAGAAGAAAACCGGGAAAATCAGGAACTGGTAAATGCGATGTTTGCCATGACCACAGATGCCATCGCCCTGGTGGATCCGTTAACGGCCGAGATGATTGTATATAATGAAGTGGCTTACAAAAGTCTTGGCTATGAAAAAGATGAATTCAAGGGGATGACTTTGTTTGATATCAAACCAGGGATACCCAAAGAAGCATTGCTGAATACCCTGGAGGCGGTTGTTAATGGTGCAACAAGGGAATTTGAAACCATTGGTGTATGTAAAAAAGGGTCATTCCAGGACGTATCGGTTCTACTAAAACCCGTAAACCATAAGGGGCGAACCCTGGTATGTGATGTTTGGTGGGATATTACAGAAACGAAGAGACGAGAAAATCAGCAGAAGTCTCTTACAGAACAACTTCGTCTGCATATGCAATTGATTCGGGAAATCAGTCAGATAGAATCGGGAATAAGTGGAGATGTCAATCGGTTTGCCGAAGAAATAACTGAATTGCTGGGACATCGGTATGGAAATGAACGGGTGTCGATTTGGAAATATAACGAGGATCAAACCATTCTTGAGTGCATTGATCTTTATCAAACAGCGAATAACGATCATACAAAAAATCTGGTGATAAAAAAATCGAAGAATCCGATCATGTTCGATTATTTGATCAGTAATCGCTATTTGGAAATTAGTTATGGATCCGACGATTCGGAAAAAAAGGAATTCGCCAGATCCTATATGAAACCATTGAAGATAACGTCCCTCCTTTCCTGCAGCATTGTATTCAAAGGTCGCCCAATTGGCATCATTGCATTCGCCAATATCATAAAAAAACGCAAATGGGAGAATGAGGACATTACCTTCGGTTGTCAAGTTGCCGATCAAATCGGAATGGCTTTTCTAAATCGGGAGCGAAGCGAGATAACTCAGGCACTGCGTCAAAATGAAGCATTTTTAAATCGGGCTCAGGAGGTTTCCAAAACGGGACACTGGCACTTTGATATAAAAGCGAACAAATTGACTTGGTCCAATGAAACCTATCGTATTTTTGGCGTAAAAATAGGAATGCCGCAAACCTTTGAAAGCTATATGGATTTTGTCTATCCGGATGACCGCGAAAAAATCATGGTGAACTGGATCGAAAAATCGGAGCAAGGCCAGTCGTTTTCAGTTCTTCATCGTATTCTTTCCGGTGATGAAGTCCGCTGGGTGGAAGAACGATCCGAATTCGAGCAGGATCAGGACGGCAATCCGATCGCCAGCTGGGGAACGGTTCAGGATGTAACCGAAAAGATGAATTATCTGGAAGAACTGGAGACGTATCAGAAGCATCTTGAGGAAATGGTATTTTCCAGAACCACTGAATTGGAGATGGCCAAGCTTGAAGCGGAAGCCGCCAGTCAGGCAAAAAGTTCCTTTTTGTCAAATATGAGTCATGAGATTCGGACGCCGATGAACGCCATCATTGGTCTTGCCCATTTGATCAAGCGGGATCCCCTGACCATGCGTCAGGAGGAACAAATCGACAAGCTGGCTGCAGCGGCCAATCACTTACTGCAGATCATTAATGATGTGCTGGATCTTTCGAAAATTGAAGCGGGAAAAATGCAAATGGATGCCCATGATTTTGAGCCAGCCCGGGAAATCGATAGGGTATGCAATATTTTGGGCAGTGAGGCGGCTCGAAAAAATCTCAACTTACTGGTGGATGTGGATCATATTCCAACGGTTTTGCGGGGAGATTCGGTTCGCTTTGGCCAGATTTTGCTAAATTTAATGAGCAATGCGGTGAAGTTTACCGAAACAGGGAGCATCAAGATCGTGGCCCGGATCATCAAGCAGGATCAAAAACAGATCCGCCTGCGCTTTGAAGTTTGGGATACCGGGATTGGCATGTCAAAAGAGCAGATGAAAAAACTGTTCCAGGATTTTGTCCAGGCTGATGAATCAATGACCCGGCTTTATGGCGGAACCGGTTTGGGGCTGGCGATCAGCTCGCGGCTGGCAAAATTTTTAGGTGGCGAAATTGGGGTTGACAGTGTGCTGGGTCAGGGAAGTCGGTTCTGGTTTGAGCTGCCGTTTGAAATTTCAACGGTACTGCCCAAAAATAGAATCAGTATTAAGTCTTCCCAACAAGTGCGGGTATTAGTAATCGATGATATGCAAGAAGCCCGGGAACTGATGATGAGTATGCTGGCTGATTTTGGAATCCAGTGTGATGCGGTCAATTCGGGAAAAGAAGGACTGGCGGCAGTTGCCCAAGCTGACCAGCTGATGAACCCTTTTCGGCTGGTATTGATGGATTTAAAAATGCCAGATATGGATGGCATTGACACAGCCCTGATGCTGCAAGCGCTGGAACTGAAAACCCGGCCGACGGTTTATCTGATTACCGGATATGGCAATCAGATATCCTACCAAGAAGCCCAGCGAGCTGGGATCAGCCGGATTCTGGTCAAACCGATGACACCGTCAACCCTTAATGATGCATTAATGGAGCTGTTGGAAAATGACATGGAATCAAAAATACCGTCATCGCTGAAAGCGCTGGAAGAGCGGTTAAAGCAGTATCAATCGGTGCGAATACTGATTGTTGAGGACAATCAGATCAATCAGGAAATCGTTGGCCAGCTTTTGGAGCCCTTTAAATTTGAGATCGAGCTGGCCGAAAATGGTCAGGAAGCCCTCAGTAAAATCGCCCAGGCCAAATTTGACCTGATCTTAATGGATGTTCAGATGCCGGTAATGGATGGGTTGGCGGCAACCACACTGATTAGAGGCTTGCCGGGTTGGGAAGCGGTCCCCATTCTAGCGATGACCGCCAATGCCTTTGAAGAAGATCGGCGTAAATGCATTGAAGCTGGGATGAATGATCATCTGGTCAAGCCGGTGGAACCGGAGCTTTTATACAGATGCTTAATCAAGTGGCTGCCGATTAAAAAAAACGAACCGGAAAACAAAGGAGCTCCCACAATTGCGGCAGGCCAATACCAGGCAAGGTATTCAACTGCAGTGCCAGAAGAACAGCACCGCTTAAAAGTCCTCCGGCAGGTGGCGGGCTTGAATGTCGAAAACGGCCTGAGAATGCTGGGTGGCGATATCGCTGTTTATTTGCGATTGATCCGACAGTTTGGCCAAAAATGCCAAACCGATGCGGTTGATATTTTAACGCAGACGGCGGCAGAAAATTACCACAGCATCATCCAAACGGTCCATTCAATCAAGGGCATAGCCGGAAATCTGGGCGCGATCAGAATACAGGAGCTGGCGGCGGAACTGGAACAGGCGGCCAGGATCGGCTCGGGAAAAGATCAACTTGAAAAACTGGCAAATAATTTTGTTGTCGAAATAAGCCGTTTCGCAGATGCTTTACCGAAAGAAAGGATTACCCCTGAAAATCCCCAAAAAGAGGAAAAGGACAGGGTCCAAGTCGAGGCAATTCTGAACCGCTTGGCCGTTTTGCTGGCAAATAACGACACGGAGGCCTATGATTTATTTGAGGAGCACCAAGACCTGCTCATATTGACGCTGGAAGACACGGGAGTTGAGCTGGAAAGACAGATCCATGAATTTGATTACGGGGATGCTTTAAATACGTTGAGATCAACTTTTCCAAAAGGTTCTGACGATTTCTGAAAAGCCCTTAAAGAGTCTTAGGATTATGTTAGAAACTGGTTAAATTTGCAAATATTTCTTGATTTTGACAATCTTTTATAGTACAATTCGAAACGAATGATAGAAATAGATTTATGTCTATTTGGCGTATTCATAAGCAATGTTTATGAATGTAGCAAAGAATTCTTTTGACCATTTCTTTAGCAGATTAAACTCGGTGATAAAGAAATTGAATGCCATACGGACAGCTAGGTCAAATGCCGATTGGCAACTTTCGTTGCCTTATTGATTGAGCATCAGCTCAAATTTTATAAGTTGGTTACTTAAAACCGTGTGCGTTTTTGCACATCACACTTGTGAAACAATCAATAAGAGTAGTAAAAGTAAGTTCTTGCTATATAGACTCTAATTTCTACGTTTGGGATCATAAATAGACGGCGCGGTTATGCGCTCGTGTAAATAAACAAATCAGTAGAAATAAACTCAAGTGGATGAACAGCAGATGCTGATGGATCACTTGAGTTTTTTGTTTTATTAAATCATTACAGCACAATTACAATGCGAAAAAATGGAAACGGGGTGGATTAATGGATAATAAATTAAAGTTGAATGGTTTTAACAACCTGACCAAGTCTTTAAGCTTTAATATTTATGATGTGTGTTATGCCAAAAGCGAACGGGAGCAACGGGACTATATCGCCTATATTGATGAGCAGTATAACTCAGATCGCTTAACCAATATTTTATATCATGTCACGGAGATGATTGGCGCCCGGGTACTCAATGTATCCAAGCAGGATTACGATCCGCAAGGAGCCAGTGTCACCTTTTTGATTGCCGAAGAAACTTTTTTGAGAGAGTATCGGGAAGACTCAGTTGAAAAGAACGATTTGCAGGGTGATACGGTGGTGGCCCACCTGGATAAAAGCCATGTTACGGTTCATACCTATCCGGAGTATCATCCCGATACTTCCATTGCCACCTTTCGGGTGGATATTGATGTGGCCACCTGCGGTGAAATTACGCCACTAAGCACCCTGGATTTTTTGATCGGCAGCTTTGATTCGGATATTATTACCATGGATTATCGGGTTCGGGGGTTTACCCGGGACGTCAGCGGCAAGAAACTGTTTATGGATCATAAAATCACCTCGATCCAGGATTATATTGATGACAAGACCTTAAAAGAATATGATGCCATTGATATTAATGTTTATCAATCCAATCTCTTTCACACCAAGATGATGTTAAAGGAAATCTGTCTTCAGGATTATTTGTTCAACACTGATGCTTATGAGCTGCCACCGCGAACGCGGCTGCAGATTACCGAAAACCTGCGCCGGGAAATGATCGAAATTTTCAGCGGCAGTAATGTCTATTAATTGGGAAGGGAAAAAAACGTGCCAAAATTAAATCAACAACGAATGCCGATTATGGAGGCACTCAATGAGTTTAAGCGGAATCGGCTGGTGCCCTTTGATGTGCCCGGCCATAAACGGGGCAAGGGGAATCCGGAATTAACGGAATTTTTAGGGGAACGTTGTATGACCCTGGATGTGAATTCGATGAAGCCGCTGGATAATCTCTGCCATCCGGTTTCGGTGATCAAAGAAGCCGAAGAGCTGGCGGCGGATGCCTTTGGCGCCAAACAGGCGTTTTTTATGGTCAACGGCACGACTTCGGCGGTTCAGACGATGGTGCTGTCGGCCTGTAAAAAAGGGGAGAAGATTATTCTGCCCCGGAATGTCCACCGTAGCGTCATCAATGCGATGATCCTGGGCGGTGCCATCCCAGTTTATGTGAATCCCGAAACCAACCATGAAATCGGCATTTCATTGGGGATGACCCTTTCCGCAGTGGCCAAAGCGATTCAGGAAAACCCCGACGCCAAAGCGATTTTAGTCAACAATCCCACCTATTACGGGGTTTGTTCCAACCTGAAAGCAATCACTGAACTGGCGCACGCTGCGGGGATGCTGGTGCTGGCGGATGAGGCCCATGGCACTCATTTCTATTTTGGCGAAAACATGCCGATTAGTGGGATGGCCGCCGGCGCGGATATGGCCTCGGTCAGTATGCATAAATCTGGCGGCTCGCTGACGCAAAGCTCTTTTTTATTGGTGGGGGCCGGGATGAACGCCGGTTATGTTCGTCAGATCATCAATCTGACCCAGACCACCAGCGGTTCCTATCTGCTGCTTTCCAGCCTCGATATTTCGCGCAAAAATCTGGCGGTGAATGGCAAACAAATCTTTGCCAAGGTAACCGAAATGGCCCAATATGCCCGGGATGAAATTAATCAGATCGGTGATTACTACGCTTACTCGAGTGAGTTGATTAACGGCGATACTGTTTATGACTTTGATGCCACCAAACTGTCGATTAATACCCTTCATGTCGGTCTGGCTGGAATTGAAGTGTATAGTATTCTTCGTGATGAATACGACATTCAGGTGGAATTTGGCGATGTCGGCAATATTCTGGCCTATATTTCAGTGGGAGACAGTCGGCGGAATCTGGAACGTCTGGTTTCAGCTCTGGCCGAAATTCGTCGGATCTATAAAAAAGATAAGGCTGGGATGCTGCAATATGAATACATTAACCCCGCGGTGGCTGTCGCCCCTCAGGAAGCCTTTTATGCCGATAAGGAAGCCTTACCGCTGGAAAAAAGCGGCGGTCGGATCTGTAGTGAATTTGTAATGGCTTATCCGCCGGGGATTCCGATTCTGGCACCCGGGGAAAGAATTACGACAGAAATTCTTGACGCCATTGAATACCTAAAAGATAAGGGCTGTTTTTTAACCGGTCCCGAAGATATGGAAATAAAAAATCTCAATGTGCTAAAGGAGGATTAAATGGAACTATGGTTTTCAGAAAAACATACCCCCAGCGTCAAATTTTCCATTCAGGTGGATCGTCAGCTTTACTGTGGACAAAGTGAATTTCAGCGGATTGATGTCTTTGACTCCAAAGAATTTGGCCGTTTTTTAACCCTGGACGGGTTTATGATGCTGACCGAAAAAGATGAATTTATCTATCATGAAATGATGGTGCACATTCCCATGGCGGTTCATCCCGCTCCGAAAAAGGTGTTGATTATCGGCGGCGGTGATGGTGGTGCCATCCGCGAGCTGGTGCGTTACCCTTCGGTTTTACACATTGATCTGGTCGAAATTGACGAGCTGGTGGTGGAAGTCTGCAAAACGCATCTGCCCCAAACCGCCTGCTGCTTTGCCGATGAGCGGTTAACGGTCCATTATCAGGATGGTCTGAAATTTATTCGCCGTTGTGAAAATGAATATGACCTGATCATTGTCGATTCGACCGATCCCTTTGGTCCTGGCGAAGGCCTGTTTACCAAAGAGTTTTATGGTAATTGCTATAAGGCACTAAAAGAAGACGGGATCATGGTCAATCAGCACGAAAGTGCATTTTATCTGGATGATGCCGTGGCGATGCAGCGGGCCCATAAGCGCATTGTCGAGTCCTTTCCGATCAGCCGGGTCTATCAGGCTCACATCCCCACCTATCCCTCAGGACACTGGCTGTTTGGCTTTGCCTCAAAAAAATACCATCCAATTGAGGACTTAAAGGCCGTGAAATGGAATGCCCTGGGTTTTAAAACCCGCTATTATAACACCCGGTTGCATGTGGGGGCCTTTGCTTTGCCAAACTATGTGGAGGAACTGTTAAAAGATGTTGAATAAAAATATTGAGACTTTTTTAGGTTGTGACAACGACTATGGAGAATCGGGCATTGTCGTTTTTGGCGCCCCCTTTGATTCCACCACATCCTTTCGTCCCGGTACCCGTTTTGCCAGCAAAACGATGCGGGGGGAATCCTACGGATTAGAAACCTACAGCCCCTATCAGGATAAGGATCTGGAAGATTTAGCCATTTTTGACGGCGGTGATCTGGAGCTCTGTTTTGGTGATACCCAAAAGGCGCTGGCAGTGATTGAAAGTTATACCACCCGGGTATTAAGAGATGAAAAGACCCCAGTGATGATTGGCGGTGAGCATCTGGTGACCCTGGGAGCAGTTCGGGCAGTGGCCCGGAAATATCCGGATCTCCATGTGATCCATTTTGATGCCCATGCTGATCTGCGCGATGATTATCTGGGGGTGACCCTGTCCCATGCGACGGTGCTGCACCGGGTCTGGGATCTCATTGGCGATAACCGGATCTATCAATTCGGGATTCGCTCTGGCGAACGCAGTGAGTTCCAGTGGGGCAAAGATCACGTCATCACCCAGAAATTTAATTTTAATGGTCTGGCTGAAGTGGTCAAAAAACTACAGGGCAAGCCAGTCTATTTCACCCTCGATCTGGATATATTAGATCCGTCCGTTTTTCCAGGCACCGGTACCCCGGAGCCTGGCGGTGTCGGTTTTTTAGAGCTGCTTGAAGCGATCCAAAAAATCGGAGAACTGAATATTGTCGGTTGTGATATTGACGAGTTATCGCCGGTCTATGACCAGAGCGGTGCTTCCACTGCGGTGGCCTGCAAGGTGTTGCGGGAACTGTTGTTGGCGATGGCCTAAACAGTTGGAATGATCACCAATGACCAAAGCTCAGACGATTTCAGCACCATTAGGCTGTGTAATTAAAGAGTAGTAGGGGCGAGCATTGCTCGCCCCTACTCTGATAGTATTTATATAATAGTTAAATAACAGGAGGAACAAATTATGGGAAAAGCATTAATTATCGGTTGCGGCGGTGTTGCCAGTGTGGCCATTCATAAATGCTGTCAAAACAGCGAGGTGTTTTCAGAAATCTGTATTGCCAGCCGGACCAAAAGCAAGTGCGATGCACTAAAAGCAAAACTTGATGGCGGAGCGACAAAAATCACCACTGCCCAGGTCAATGCTGATCACGTTGATGAGCTGATTGCGCTGATTGAAGAGGTAAAGCCCGACGTAGTATTAAATTTGGCTCTGCCTTATCAGGATTTGACTATTATGGATGCCTGTCTGGCCACCAAAACCCATTACGTCGATACGGCCAATTACGAGCCCGAAGATACCGCCAAATTTGAATATAAATGGCAGTGGGAATACCGGGAACGCTTTGAAAAAGCCGGGATTACGGCACTGCTGGGTAGCGGTTTTGACCCGGGCGTGACCGGTGTTTTCTCGGCCTATGCGATGAAACATCAATTTGATGAGATTAATTACATCGATATTCTCGATGCCAACGCCGGTGATCATGGCTACCCCTTTGCGACCAACTTCAATCCGGAAATTAATATTCGGGAAGTCACTGCCAACGGCAGCTATTGGGAAGAGGGACAGTGGATTGAAACCGAGCCGATGGAAATCAAGCGGGTTTATAATTTTCCCGAAATTGGACCTAAAGACATGTATCTGCTCCACCACGAGGAATTGGAATCACTGGGACAAAATATCAAGGGGATCAAACGGATTCGCTTCTTTATGACCTTTGGACAAAGCTATCTAACCCATCTCAAATGCCTGGAAAACGTCGGCATGACCGCCATAGAGCCGATTGAATTTGATGGCAAGATGATTGTACCGCTGCAGTTTTTAGCCGCCGTATTACCAGATCCTTCGACCCTGGGCCCGCGAACCAAAGGAAAAACCAATATCGGTTGCATCTTCCAGGGCAAAAAAGAGGGTAAGAATAAAACCTACTACCTTTACAATGTCTGTGATCACGAAGAATGCTACAAAGAGGTTGGTTCTCAGGCGATCTCTTATACGACCGGAGTACCAGCGATGATCGGTGCGATGTTGGTGATGACCGGCCAGTGGCAAAAACCCGGTGTTTACAATATTGAAGAGTTCGATCCCGATCCATTTATGGAAGCGTTAAACAAATGGGGATTGCCCTGGCAGGAAAGTTTTGCACCAGAGCTGGTTGATTAAGGATGGTCAAACACGGATGGAATTAAAGGACGCCTTCAAGGAGCTGCCCACCCCCTGCTATCTTGTCGATGAAAGCCTGCTGATTAAAAACTTAAAAATTCTCGACCAGGTTCAAAAAGCCACGGGTTGTAAGATTTTACTGGCTCAAAAAGCTTTTTCGATGTTTTCGCTTTACCCCCTGATCGGTCGCTACCTGGCCGGCACCACGGCCAGCGGACTCTTTGAAGCCCGCCTGGGTCATGAGGAAATGGGTGGTGAAACCCATGTCTTTGCCACCGCCTACCGGGAAGATGAGTTTGAGCAAATCACTAAACTCTGTGACCATATCGTTTTTAATTCCTTTAACCAGTGGCAAAAATACAAGGATGCTGCACTCGAAGCCGGCCGGGAATGCGGGATTCGGATCAATCCGGAATGCTCCACTCAGGATCACGCCATTTATGATCCCTGTTCACCGGGATCAAGGATGGGGGTAACCCGGGCCCAGTTTGTGCCGGAGCTGCTAGAAGGGATCAGTGGTCTGCATTTTCATACCTTGTGCGAACAGAATGCCGATGCCTTGGAACAAACCCTGAAAGCGGTTGAAGAACAGTTTGGCGAATTTCTCCCGCAGTTGAAATGGCTCAACTGCGGGGGTGGGCATCACATCACCCGGGATGACTATGATGTTGATAAACTGATTGCTACCATCAAGCGGATTCAGGAAACCTACGGGCTAAAGGTCTATCTGGAACCGGGCGAAGCAGTGGCTCTTAACACCGGGTTTCTGGTGACGACGGTGTTGGATTTAGTTGATAACGGGGTTCACAACGTTATCCTCGATACCTCCGCCGCCTGTCATATGCCGGATGTGCTGGAAATGCCCTACCGGCCAACTATTATTGGGGCCGCCTTGCCGGGTCAAAAACCCTTTACCTATCGACTGGGCGGACCGACCTGCCTGGCCGGGGATATTATCGGTGACTACGCCTTTGATCAGCCACTTAAAATTGGGGATCGACTGGTATTCTGTGACATGGCGATTTATTCGATGGTTAAAAATAACACCTTTAACGGTATGAATCTCCCCGCTATTGCCATATTTACCCAGGAAAAAACCATCCAGATGGTGAAACAGTTTGGATATATGGATTTTAAAAACCGATTGTCTTGAAAGACAGTCGGTTTTTTTAAGGAATTTAGCTATTATCCGGATGAGTCTTTATGGTATAATAGCTCAAATAAGAATTATTCTAGGATGATTAGATAGCGAACAGGAGAAACATGATGATACATAAATTTGACCAAAAAAATAAACAAAAGCTAGATAATGAGTGGCGTCGGGAAAACCTGCCACCGGTTGAAACATTGAAAAATTTAGGCCTTAAAGAAACCGATAGTTTTGCCGATATCGGCTGTGGAATTGGATATTTCACCATTCCGGCAGCAAAGATGATCGGCAACAACAATGCCTATGCACTGGATACCTCACCAGAAATGCTGGAGGAGCTTGAACTTCGCAGCAAAGCAGCGGGTATCAAAAATATTGAGATCGTAAAAACCCAGGATCTGGATCTGATGATTCCCGATGCGTCGGTCAGCTTTGGATTGATGGTCAATGTGATTCATGAAATAGTTGATAAAAACCAATTTCTGGAAGAAAGCAGCCGGATTATCAGACCCGGAGGAAAGCTGGCCATTGTTGATTGGGAAAAAGCAGAAACAAAAACGGGTCCTCCTATTGATCATCGGATTGGCAGTGATGAGGTGAAAACCATGCTAGCAGAGATTGGCTTTGAATGTCAGGAGATGATCAATATTGCCGAAACCTTCTATGGCCTGGTTTTTGTGAAAAATAATTAGAATAAACATGGGAGATCTGATGGAGAAAGAAATGATTGAGATTATAAAAAACGATCAGTTTGCCAAACTTGTTGGATTGGAACTGGTAAAGGTTGAACTGGGATATGCCGAAGTAAGAATGATGATCACAGAAAAGCATTTAAATGGGGTTGGCATCGTCCAGGGAGGCGCTCTCTTCACCCTGGCGGATTTTGCCTTTGCGGCGGCGGCAAACGCCGACGGTAAAGTGACCATCGGTATCAATGCCAATATCACCTATTCCAAACCAGCCAAGGGAAAAACGCTACTGGCCAAAGCCATGGAAACCTCTTCCAGCCGAAGCCTTTGCAACTATACTGTAGATATTTTTGATGAAGACAATGCAGTGTTGGTTGCAAAATTTAATGCGACCGGGTTTATTAAGAACTAAAGTGTTAGGATAAAGATTTAAAAAATAGAGCTTAAAAAGTATCGTAATTAAAAAGTGATGGGTTAGCCATCACTTTTTTTTATGACCTGATAATAGATCAGGCCAAAAATCGAAGCCAGAAATACCAGCACAAGCCCGATGACGATTTTTGGAAATGGTACGGTTTCAGTGGTGGCATAACCGGCTGTCACTATCGCAATGGAAGCACTATGAATATCGACATCGCCGCCATGTTCAACACAGGCCCGGTTAAACACGCCGGTAACCTGGAGCTGGTCGCCGATATGCTTATAATCCCCGAAAAATCTAATGCGTTGGGCATCGTTAAGAGGCATCCAGATGCCCATGGCATTACTGCCGTCATTGATATTGACCCAGGCATAATCACCCCTTTCCATCGCTTCGCCAATGGCTTCACCGATGACGGTGACGGTTTTACCGTCCATTGCTTCAGCATTTTCCACCAGTTGATTCAGCTCGATCACATCGGCGGCCAAGACCCCACCACTGAGACAGAAAAGCAGACCAACCGTAAGAATCGTCGTTTTTATTAGTTTGTCCAACATTTTTTTATGCCTCCAATGATGAAGCCGATGAGGGCGAAAACAGAAAGAAATTCCAGTCGGCCCAGATACATGGCAATAATATCGTAAATTTTCATAACTGCCGGCATGTCGGCGGTGGTGACACCAATGGATAAGCCTACATTTCCGGTAATGGAGGCGGATTCAAAGGCGGCACTGGCCAACGGATAGCCGCAAAAAGTTCCGATTAAGGTTCCCAGGGCAAAGGTGATCAGATAACAAATGACAATCAAGGCAGAGGCCTTCACCAGGCTATCCGCCAGAATTTGGTCCTTAATATGGTGGAAGCGAAAGACCTTGACATTGCGCTCGGAAGACAGTAAGCGCTTCACATCAGCAAGGATACTTTTAAAGAGGATGCCAATCCGTAATCCCTTAAAGCCGCCGGCGGTGGAACAGGCCGAGCCACCAATCAGCATTGCAATGATGAGAATCAGGATACCGAAGTCACCCCACTCCAGTGCGAATTGTCGGGCATAAACTGAACCAAACCCGGTGGTTGTATGGGCGGATAAAACATTGTAAACAACGCGCCGAAACATAACAACGGCATCGGCGTAAACACCAGTCCGGGACAGCCACAAGACAGCCATCGTACTGGCCAGAAACGTGGTGATAAAAAAGCTCTGAGTTTCGACATTTTTTTCTGAAATCTTCCGCTTTAGGATCTCCACCCCTAACTGGGTGGGACAAATGGTCTCAATGTCCAGCATGTCATAAATATATTTGCGACTGGGGTCCCCGACTCGGGCGATGATACGGGGCACGTTATAGATTTTTTTGGCAATCAGAGACACGGTAATGTTGAGATTGTCATCAGAAGTTACCGCCAAAATATAATCAGCTTGTTTAATTCCGGCCTTCAGTAAACGGTCGTTGTCATATTCAACACCTTTGAACCGGGAACCGTTAAAACCACTACCAAGGACACTTAATTTTTCGCCGTCATGGTCGATGACGGAAATGTCATGCCCGCCAATTGATAATTCTTTGGCCAAGGTACTGCCCAGCCTGCCGCAGCCAACAATAATGATATACATAATTTTCTCCTAAGATGAAACTGAGATGAAGGATAAATGGAGTAGTTATACGATTCTTTATCCTACAAAAAAATTAACACAGATTCTATAAAGTTTGTATAAAGATATTGATGTCTTATATAAATTTAATATTAAAGGGTAGACGTTGAAAAAAAAACGGTCATTCGTTATAATGAGGCAGAGGCGTTCGTTTGAGAGAGGAAAAAAATGAAGATAACAGTAATCAATGGAACCATGCGCCATGGTAGCACCTGGCATTGTAAGGATTTGCTACTTGAAAAGATTTCGCAATTAGAAGAAACCCAGGTCAGGGAGTTTTATCTGCCCAAAGACATGTCGGATTTTTGTATTGGTTGTTTTTCCTGCTTCTTAAAAGGGGAAGACAGCTGTCCTCATGCAGACCAGATCCGGCCCATTGTTGCGGCTTTGGAAGAGGCGGATCTGGTGATCTTAACCTCGTCGGTTTATGCACTGGATGTTACCGGTTCGTTAAAAGCCTTGCTGGATCACCTGTGTTTTATGTGGATCAGCCATCGCCCCAATCCGAAAATGTTTAATACAGTGGGGATCAGTTTTGCCACAACTGCCGGAGCAGGCCTTGCTCACACCACTAAAACGATGCAGAATAGTCTTAAATTCTGGGGGGTAAAAAAACGGTTTGTCAGCAAGCAGGGCGTCGCGGCGATGAAGCGGAACGATATATCCGAGAAAAAGCAGCATCAAATTGAAAGAGAGATGGTGCAATTGGCAAAAAAAACCACCACAGCGGTGGCTAATATTGAGCACAGTAGCGCCCCCTTATTTAGAAAAATTATGTTTAAGGTGATGAGGACAATGATGAAAAAGAAGGATTGGAACCCCACCGATCGCAATCATTGGGAAGCCAATGGCTGGTTAAGCGGGACCAAGCCCTTTTAAAATCAGACGACCTCGATGGTTGTTGTCATGCCAAGAATCTTGGCCAGCCGGTCCTGGGGCAGCGTGCGCAGATAAGCATCCAGATTTTTTTGCAGCCGGATTTCAGAAGGCGAATAATCAATGGCGTCAATGGTTGGGTGGAGGGGATGACGTTTGGTTAGTGCCGCCAGTTCAATGTCCTCCAGTAGATCAAAGACCATAGCCGCTTCAATGGGATCAAGTTCCCCGGCGATAAGCAGATCTTCCATATCAGCCAGGGTTTTAATATGCTCTTTAATAATAGCCAGCTTGTCATCAAAGAAGCGGCAGGATAAAAACTCCGTAACCAGTTCCCGATAGGTCGCATCATCCATTTTAATGCCCATATTGTAGTGAACAAGGGGTTTAATGGTGGGATTATAGCGGGGCACAAAAGTCTTGTTAAGCGAGTGAGTGGTGAGTCCCTTGTAAACAGAGGTGGTGATTTTGGGAATACTGGCGCTCAGGTATTTTTTAAGCGATCGATTGGTGATAAAAAGAGCCGTCATCACTTCCTGGGCAGCGGCTTTTAATTGCGCTTGTATTTGTGTCAGGCTCAGATTTTTTAGTTTATTCTCCAGAATGTTAAGATCAGTTGGGCTAAAATCCAATGGCAGTAGGGGAGCGTTTAGTAATTGACGACCTAAAGCATTTAAAAAAACCTGTTCACAGATATTATCAAGGAGATTTTGGTAGCCAATATCATAACCACTCATGACTTCGTGGATGATATTGGCATCAAAGTACGAACAAAACAAGTTTTCATAATACAGGCTCTCTAAATACTTGATGACAAACTCAACCCCGGCCAGATCCGTAACCGGATGGATCAGTTGATAGTCGATGTTGCTGGGGATTTCATGGGCATGAAAATTAATTTCATAGGTTTCGAAAAAGGGCGAAAAACCCTGGTCGATGGTGATCGTGTAGGCATGGTTCGGGGTTTTAAGCTTGGATTTGCAAACCCGATTATAAAAATAACGGGCCACGTTTACTTTTCGTTTTAGTACCAGTAAGCCATATTCGTAGAGCTTTTCAATGGGTTCATTTTCAATATCGACGAGAGCGGCGTCCACATCGGGTAATGATTTAAGGTAGATGCCGATGGTAAACAGATTAGAAGCCATGATTCCCTGGGCGATTTCAACCCGGACCGAGCTGCTTTCTCCCTTGGTGAAGCGCTCGGTACAGTCGGCCAGAAGTTTAAGACATTCCATTTGAACGCGCTCAGATTCTTTAGGGCTGAGGACACCCTTTAAATAGGCCTCCTGAAGCAGCGACTGAAAATAAAATTCGCCACTCAGCTTATCGGCATTAACTTTGGTCTGTTTTTTTAGATTATTCATCATCATCCTCGCTTTCCAATATTTTTTCAGTTTCATAAAGATCGTTGTAATCGGGGTCGAGTCCCAGGCGGATATTTTTAGCCATTCGCTCCAGTTCCCGAAATTTAAGCTGATCCAGTGATCCCTGACAAACCCCGTTAAAATACTTTTTCATATAACCGATAAGATCATCATCGTTCATTAAATCCAGGGTTTCATTCTTAAAATAATAAAATATCTCAACGAGGTCATTTAAAAACTCGGCATAGCGGTACTGGGAGAGATAGGGGGAATCGGCAAAGGTCAGAATAACTTTTTCGATGATTCCGCCGCCAAATTCAACCCGGCCAAAATTTTTAAGAGAATCGGATCGGGTTTCGACCAGTTCCAGCGCCTGTTCTTCGGATAACACCAGCGCATAGTCGGCAGTAATCTTATTGCATAACAGTATTTCCGAAACAGCCTGTTTTTCGATCAGAAAATTATCAAACAGCATCAGCTCAAACGACATATGGTTACCTCCCGGGCATAAAACAAAAGATTACCTATTGACAAAACTGCCAAGATATGGTATTATTTATTTGTAAAATGATAAAATGGATTATTTGCGTGTATGTTACTAATAATATCACGAAAAACTGAATAAATCAATGATCTTTAATACAAAACAGGTGTTGTTTAAGAAACAGCACCTGTTTTTTTGTCGTTCATCGCCTAAAAATAATCTCAGATGGCTGTTTCTTGCTGCCCTGATGGAACGGCGCCAATGTTCTTAATGTAATCTTTATCTTCTGATAGTAATTCGATATGCCAAATTAATTGCAAAATAAATATAATTAAATCACAAAGAATGTAAAAACTCAGGAGGAAAAGAAAATGGATAAAAAGATGGATCGAAAAAAAGCCTTTGAAGAATATATGGCTTCTGCAAAAAGGGATTTAAAAACCGGAGATTATTTTTTGGCCGAAGAAAAAATAAAAAAAGCGATGAATGAAAATCCCCACTCCCCAGCGGTACATAACCTATACGGAATTCTGGAAGAATTGTTGAAGGAAGAAAATTTAGCGCATAAGCATTATCGGGCCGCCATTGCTCTGGACCCCGCCTATAAACCGGCGATGCGGAATTTAGAAAGAATTTCTACCTTTGAAGAGCGGACCAGAAAAGGTCATATTGATTTTGGAGATGAACCAGAACAGCCCGAGGAAGACCTGTATATCATCGAATACGACCGAAACCATGTGGGTCATTTGCATAAAAAAAATAGGAAGTGAAAGAGATGAACGTCGTTTTAGTCCTTTCAGGGCTCATCGCACTGCTACTGCTTTTTTATTTGGTTTTTGTTTTATTTAAAGGTGAAGCATTGTGGTTTTGGCCAAGAAGCGGTTTGATCTGCGGGGGCGGGACATCAACGCCCTGGGCGCCAGCTTTGTGGCATTTACGGCCAAAACCAGAATGAGCGGCATCGATTTTCAGGGATATGAGATTCGCAAAGGGGCGGCTGAAGCCGTAAAAGCCTATGTTTTGGCTAACGGCGGTAGTTATCCGGAGGAATGCAGGTTGGTTGTCAACAAAGTGGCAAACGATGGGGGAACCCCGCTGGTGGTGGCCCAAAAAAATCAGGTATTGGGTGTGATCTACCTTAAGGATGTTGTCAAGAATGGGGTTAAAGAACGCTTTGAAGATTTGCGTAAAATGGGGATCAAAACCATCATGATTACCGGTGACAATCCCATGACGGCGGCGATTGCGGCCGAGGCGGGGGTGGACGATTTTCTGGCCGAAGCAACTCCGGAAGCTAAGTTGACACTGATCCGGGATTATCAGGCGAAGGGCCATCTGGTCGCGATGACCGGGGACGGAACCAATGATGCCCCGGCACTGGCTCAGGCCGATGTTGCGGTGGCCATGAATACCGGAACTCAGGCCGCTAAAGAAGCCGGAAATATGGTGGACCTGGATTCCAGCCCCACCAAACTGATTGATATAGTCCGAATCGGAAAACAGCTTTTGATGACCAGAGGCGCACTGACAACCTTCAGTGTCGCCAATGACGTGGCCAAATATTTTGCCATCATTCCGGTTTTGTTTTTCAGCATCTATCCGCAATTGGTGGGACTCAATATAATGGGACTGACCAGTGCTAAAAGTGCCATCCTGTCGGCGATAATCTATAATGCCCTGATTATTATTGCTTTGATTCCGCTGGCTTTAAAGGGGGTCAAGTATCGGGAAGTGTCGGCAGGAAAACTGTTGCAAAGAAATCTGCTGATTTATGGTTTAGACGGTTTACTGGCTCCGTTTGTGGCCATAAAATTACTGGACATGCTGTTAACTGTCCTGGGCTTGGTGTGAGGTGAAGACGATGAAAAAAAGCAGCAAAGAATCCATAGTGTCAAAATTACGGCCAGTATTGGTCAGCTTTTTGGTGTTGACTCTGATTTGTGGGGTGATTTATCCGGTTATTGTAACAAGTATTGCACAAATTGCATTTCCAAATCAGGCAAATGGTAGTATCATTACAGTAACACAAGAAAACGGTACATCAATTGATGTGGGTTCTGCCCTGATCGGCCAGGTCTTCACAGAACCCCAATATCTGATCGGCAGGCCCCAGGGAACATCTCAGTTATCGCCAGTTAGTGAAGAGCAAAGGGCGCTGATCGAGGAGCGGGTGGTCTGGTGGCAGGCCCTTGATCCCCAAAATACCGGAGCGATTCCCAGTGATCTGGTGACCGCATCGGGAAGCGGGGTCGATCCCAATATCTCGCCGGAAGCGGCAGAATATCAGGTAAAACGAATTGCCCAGGCACGGAATATGTCAGAAAAAGCGGTCCGGGAAGTAATCACCCGCTATACAACGGGAAAACTGCTGGGCCTCTGGGGAGAGCCAGGCGTCAACGTATTAAAGGTGAATCTGGCCCTGGATGGACGCATTTAGTAATGATATAGATAATTGAGAACGTGCCGTGAGCTTTGTGATCAATTTCGCAATTGTCTAAATAAAATAACGAGATGAAGGTGGGGGATTAAGCGGTGGATTTTAGTGATACCCGTCCGAATCCGGATGACATTTTAGAAGATCTGTTTATCAAAGAACAAAATAAAAAGGGGCGGCTGGAAATTTTTTTCGGATATGCGGCCGGGGTCGGAAAAACCTATGCGATGCTTGATGATGCCCAGGAGCAGATGCGATGCGGGGTTGATGTACTGGTCGGGTATGTGGAAGAACATACCCGACCGGAAACCATCCAGATTATGAGTGGATTGCCGACCCTGGCACCTAAAATAGTCGAATACCGAAAGATTAAGCTGAAGGAATTTGATTTGGATGCCGCCCTCAAGCGCAGGCCTGAATTAATTCTGGTGGATGAGTTGGCGCATACTAATGCTCCGGGAATGCGCAACAAAAAAAGATATCAGGATGTTGAAGAACTTCTCAATGCGGGGATCGATGTTTTTACCACGGTCAATGTACAGCATTTGGAGAGCCTGAACGATGTGGTCCAGAAGATCACCCAGATTGATGTGAAAGAAACCATTCCGGATGATATCTTCAATCAGGCTGATAAGATTCGCCTGATTGATATTGAACCCGATGAATTACTAAGGCGTTTTGAAAGCGGCAAAGTTTACCGGCCGGAACGCACCCAAAAAGCCTTGGAAAACTTTTTTACCCGGGAAAATCTCCGCTTGCTGCGGGAAATCGCGATGCGGCAAGCTGCCAATCGGATCAGTGCTGATTATTTCCAGAGTAACCGTCGGCTATCTTTACGGGATTCTGGGCTCCTGCCTGACGGTGCTGGTTTTTAATTTCTTTTTTACCATTCCTTATTATACTTTGCATGCCATCCAGGCGGGGTATCCCATTACCTTTGTGATTATGTTGTTGGTCGCACTGATTACCAGTGCCCTGACGGTCCGGATAAAAACCCAGGTCCGCCTGGCGGTAGAACGGGAACACCGCACGGAGGTACTCTATGAGATCAATAAAAAGTTACTAGCATCGCGAGATTTAGAAGAAACCATCGAGCTGATCAATACCTACATGGTTAAGATATTTGGTCGGTCAGCGATCTTTTACCGTCAGGACCCGGGAGATCATCACTCTGAGAACTTTCTCCAGTCACCATTGGATGGCGATGCTTCTTTTCTGATGTCAGAAAGTGAACGGGCGGTAGCACATTGGGTCTTTATGAATAAAAAATGTGCCGGAGCCGGAACGGATACCCTGATGGGGGCAAGGGCCTTCTATATGCCCATTGTCGCTCAAACAAAGGTATTGGGGGTTATCGGTTTGTCTTGTGTTAATGACATTCTTAACCAAAACAATCGGTTGTTTTTAAGAATGATTGCTTCACAAGTTGAGATGGCTCTGGAACGGCATTACCTTTCTGGTGAACAGCGACGGATGCTGATTGAATCTGAAAAGGAAAAAATGCGAAGCAATCTGCTCCGGGGGATCTCTCATGATCTGCGAACACCACTCACCGGAATATTAGGGGCGAGTTCGGCGATTCTGGAAAACAGCAGTACCATGGATCAGGAAACCCATGATACACTAATCGCCAACATCCGGGAGGATTCCCAGTGGCTGATTCGGATGGTAGAAAATCTGCTATCGGTTACAAGAATTAACGCGGGACCAATGAATGTGACCAAAACCCCAGAGGCGGTCGAAGAAATTGTAGCCGAGGCGATCAGTCGGATTCGCAAACGCTTTATCAATCGAAAAATTATTGTGAGAGTGCTGGAACAGCTGTTGATTGTCCCCATGGATGGCACTTTGATTGAGCAGGTGATGATCAACCTGCTTGAAAATGCGATAAAGTTTTCACCGGAGGACTCGGTCATTGCGGTTGAGGTGAAAAAAGTCGCGAACGAAGCGGTGTTTGAAGTAAGAGACCAGGGTAAAGGCATTAGTAACCAGGAATTGCCCTATCTTTTTGAGACCGCTGTACCCGATGGTAAGCGGAGTGCGGATTCGTCCCGCGGCATGGGGATTGGGCTGTCCATATTATGATGCTGTTATCAAAAAATGTCGGGAAAGTTCTGACCCATGATTATATTATCCGGGAGGTTTGGGGACCCTATACCAACGAGATTCAGGCTCTGCGGTTGAATATGGCCAACATTCGCAGAAAAATTGAAGAAAACCCGGCCGAACCCCAATATATTGTCACCCAGGTTGGCGTCGGCTATCGGATGGTAGAAGAGCTGGAAGGCTAAGAAAAATTGATAAATAAAATCTGCCAATTGAATTGCTTAAAAAGTTTTCAATTGGTTTTTTTATTTTCCAGGAATAAATAAACAGATCAACATTCGCATTTCTTGATTTTTATTAAATAGATTGACGATCAAGGCCTAAAAATGGCATACTAGAACTAATTGAAATCTGAAAATAAAATTGAGGTATTGTCTAATAAAGATGATTGAAGAAGGAAAACTATGGAAATAACAGCACTGAATATTGCAATTGCCCTGCTTATTCTTTTTTTGTTTGGTTTGGGGCTGTACTTGATTCTCAAAAAAGGCCGAAAAAGAAAAAAAGAGCGGGAAATTCGCCGTTTTAATGAGCTGGTTCAAACTTTCATCGAGTCTGAGGAGATACCGGTATCCCTGAAAGATGATGCGCTTAATTATATCTTTGTCAATTTGGCGATGGAAGACTTTTATGGGATCAGTTCAGAAGCAATCATCGGATTAGATGATTTTGAAATTCTGGACGATAAGATGGCCATGAAAGAAAGAAAAACCGATAAAAAAGTATTGGCGACAAAAACCTTTGTGACCGATGAAATGCTGTGGCGTGGTAAGATTTTTAAAACCACTAAATTTCCGGTTGATCTGCTTAATGGAAAGTTTGGTGTCGGAGCCTATATCCGCAGCGCATCAGAAAAGAACCGCGAGAAATATTTAAAAACCCTGATGTCAATCAGTGATGGGGTCATGATTGTGGATCCCATGGGTAAGATTGAGATGCTCAACAGCACCGCCGCAGAAATGACTGGCTGGACGGCCAGAGAAGCGATGGGAAAACACTATTCCCAGGTTTTTGTTCTGGAGGATGAAAAGAAGAGCGGTGTCGTTCCGGATCCGATTGAGGAAGCTTTTAGAGACAATACCATGAAAGAATTTGACAGCCAGGTGGTACTTGTTTCCAGAGATGGAAAGAAATATCACCTGGAAGATAGTATAGCCCCGATCAGTGATGATGAGGGGCAGATTGATGGGGCAATTGTTATTTTCAGAGACGTCACCGAAATAAAAGGAAAAAGGGACGCCATGGAGTATAACAGTTTCCATGATGCCCTAACCGGTTTGTATAACCGGCGGTTTTTTGAAGAAGAACTGATCCGTCTGGATACCGAAAGAAATCTACCATTATCCGTGATTATTGGTGATGTCGACAGTTTAAAACTGACAAACGATATTTTTGGTCATGAAGCCGGCGATGAACTGATTAAAAGGGTTTCTGAAATATTTAAAAAGGTTTGTCGGGCGGATGATATTATTGCCCGCTGGGGAGGAGATGAATTCGCCATCTTACTGCCACAAACCGAAAAGAAAGACGCTCAAAAACTCTCGGATCGGATTAGAGATAATTTCAGCAAGGAAAAAATTAAATCGATTCAGGGAAATGTATCCCTGGGCGTGGCAACCAAGTATCAACCGGAAGAGAATATTGAAGTCATTATTGCCAGTGCGGAAGACAATATGTATATGAAAAAAACCCTGAATCGGGGGAAAAAGAAGGAAGATGCCTTTAATCTTATTCTGGATAAGTTATATGGTGAATTGCCGGTTGAAGCTGAGCATGCCAGAAAGACCAGCGAAGTGTGTAAAAAAATTGCCCGCAAAATGAAGCTGCCTGAAGCTGAAATCAATAAGGTATCCAAGGCCGCTTACCTCCATGATATTGGTAAAGTGGCACTCGATAAAGAAGTGGCCAGCAAAAATGAATATGTGATTGACGAAACCTTTAAAGAAATGAAAATGCACCCGGTGGTAGGTTATCGGATTTTGAACGCCTTTGATCATACGATGGATCTGGCTAATGTTGTGTTGGGACATCATGAACGTTGGGATGGAACCGGGTATCCCCAGGGACTCAAGGGCAAAGAGATACCCAAACTCTCCCGGATTATTGCCGTCGGCGAACGTTTTGATGATATGACAACAGATACCGACTATCGGAGTGCGATAGGGAGCAATGAAGCCTTAGAAGAAATGAAACGCAATGTCGGCACCCATTACGATCCTGAAGTGGTCGAAGCCCTGGAAAAAGTGATAATTGAAGAAGCGGTTGCTACCGCCAGACTAAGCCGATAATATGGATAAAAAATAAAGGCCGCAGTAATTATTTGTTACTGCGGCCTTAAATGTTGTTCGATGACTTTGCAGAAAATTTTAACCATACCGGGATCAAACTGAGAGCCAGCGCAGGAAATGATTTCATTGATGGCTGTTTCGGGGGAGAGTGCTGCCCGGTAGGGACGGTCATTGGTCATGGCGTCATAAGAATCCACAATCGCTAATACCCTGCACTCAATGGGGATATCCTCACCGACGAGGCCTAAGGGATAGCCGCTACCATCCCATTTTTCCTGATGTTTTAAAATCAGGTGGGAAATTTCCTTCAATTCGGATGATTCGTTGGCAATCCGTTCACCGATGGCACAATGGGTTTTCATCACCTTCCATTCATCCGGGGTTAAAGCACCGGGCTTTTTTAGAATGCTATCGGGAATTCCGACCTTGCCGATGTCATGAAATTTAGTCAGTAACTGAATTCGGTCCATCACATTCTGCGGTAATCGCAGGGCCTGACCGATCAGGGTGGCCAGGGTATCCATTCGACTGGTATGACCTTCGGTGATATAATCTTTGGCTTCCAGGGCTTTCATCAGGGTTTTTACCAGATTGTTCCGGGTGCTGGATTCTTTTAGCAGTTTGTTTTGATACATATTATTGTCGGCTTCCTGAAAGAGAAAATTAGTATTGACCAGGCCGGAAGCGTGATGGGAATAGCCGTAGGAAAGGGAGATTTTAAAGGTTGCATCCGGCAACTCATTTAAACATTTTAAATGGCCATTCATCTTTTCAAGTGCCGCTTCGAGGGTCTCTGGTAGTTGATTTTTTACAATCACGGCAAATTCGTCGCCGCCCACCCGGGAAACAATTCCCATCGATTGAAAACATCGGCTGATGACCTGGCTGGCCGAGACAATGACCTGATCCCCCATTAAATGCCCGAGGGTATCATTGACAAACTTAAGTCCATCAATATCCAATAGTAAGATGGTTAATTTTTCGATGTTACGGTTGTTAATCTGGGCCAACTCGGTTTCGAAAAAGCGGCGGTTGGTAATGTGGGTCAGGGTGTCTTTCTCCGCCAGATCCCGGAGCTTTTTTTCCATATTCACCCGTTCGGTCATATCCCGAATCATGATCAGGACCTCATCAAAGGTTGAAATTTGAACCCGAACTTCAAAATAGTGAAGAGCGTTTTGAAAGGGCATGGAAAAATAATAATCAGACAAAACCCGGGTACACGAAACGACTTCGATAACTTGTTTGAGATCAGTCATTAGAATCTGGTTTCCCATGATCTCCACTAGCGCGTAGGAGCCAGTGTGCGAAGAAGGATTCAGCGGCGTAATCTGCCCCTGGTCATTGCTAATGAGTAAAATATCAGGAATTGTGGCAATTAATGCCTGTGTTCGGCTGTGAATCCGCTCCAGATCGACCAGTTTTGTTTGCAGCTGGGCGTAGTAGTTTTTCTTAAAGGAGTTCTCGCCCAGACCGATAATTGATTCTCGGGTAAGCTCTTTTTTATTCTTAGGTTTGTAAGACTCGTCCATAAATAATTCTCACCTCTTCTTTTGTCAAAATCCTGGGATTGGTTACCATACAGGGATCGTTTAAGGCATTTTCCACTAAATAGGCCACGGTGCTTTCTTTTAAATTTTCCACCTTAATATGGGTTGGAATAGTTAAGTTTTCCCGCATTGAAACGATCCGGTTAATAATCATCTCAAGCAGTAGCGTATCACTGACATTATCCACGGACAAGCCTAATTGTCTGGCAATGTCCCGATAGCGGTCGGGAACCGTTTCAAAATTAATACGGATGATATGCTCAAGCAAAATGCTGTTACACTCACCATGAGGTAAATCCAGAAGACCGCCCATCGAGTGGGACATCGCGTGGACGGCGCCGAGGCTGGCGTTGGAAAAAGCCAAACCAGCCTGGAGGGAACCAAGCATTAGCTCATACATGGTCTCGATGCTTCGCTGCGGCATTACTGATTTTTCAATGACCTGATTAATCAGACGGATGGATTCCAGCGCATGAACGTCGGTAAGGGCCGAATGGGTACTCGATACATAAGCTTCAATGGCGTGTGTCAGAGCGTCCATGGCAGTGCAGGCGGTTAAATAGCGGTCCATCGACATCAGCGGAATGGGGTCAATCAGGGCCAGATCGGGCACCACTTTTTTGCTGATAATGGCCCGTTTAATATGGGCGGCGCTATCCTTGATAATGGCAAACTGGGAAACATCTGCGGAAGAACCGGCAGTGGTGGGAATACCGATCAGCGGTGGCCCCGGCATCCTCACTTCGTCAACCCCTTCGTAGTCCAGAATATTGCCGCCATTTGAGGCCACAATGCTGATGCATTTAGCACAGTCGATCGCGCTGCCGCCGCCGATGGCGATAATCAAGTCACAGCCCAGTGATAAAAAAAGATCAGCGCCGCGCATCGCTTCATGATCTTTAGGATTGGGGGTTATGTCATCAAAAAAGAAGAGTTTTTTTACATGAGGACGGATCAGATCAATGGTGTCACGGAACCATTCAAAGTTCTGAAGCGCCTTATCGGTGACAATCATCGGTTTTTTAGCATTAAAATGAGAGATATAACGCCCAATCAACAATCGGGCGTCGACACCGATGATTATTTCCGGGATTACAAATTTCCTTAGTTCCAATAGGGCTTTAGGCATAATAATAACCTCTCATTCTGATGGAGTTGCAGTTACTTTAGTATAACAGCTGAGGTTCTATCTGTAAACATTTCTTAGTGGTGTTAACACGAGCAGCCAAAGGTGGGGGTATCTATACTTAAATACCCGAGTCCGGTAAAAATTAACGAAAAATTAACACGTTGCTAATATTAATAGCTGCCTCCCATGGATATAATTTGTGACATCAACTATGGGGAGGAATGTGTTTGGATATCAATCAGAATAAAGAAGAAGAGCGGTTGAGAGGGGAGCTCTTAGAAATACTCTACCAGAAAAAAATCACAACCGTTTTTCAACCCATCGTATCGTTGCTTGACGGAACCGTCCATGGCTATGAAGCCCTTAGCCGGGGACCAACCGATTCGCTGCTTCACACCCCGGACGTACTGTTTAAATGCGCCCAGAAGTTTAATAAACTTTGGGAGCTGGAATTTCTCTGTCGTTCAAAAGCCTTTGAGGCGGCCTTTAAAATAGAAAGTGAATTCAAACTTTTTTTAAATGTCAACCCCAATATCATGCAGGATGTCCAATTCAGAAAAGGGTTTACCAAGGAATATCTGGATAAATTTGCCATCGACCCCAAACGGATTATCTTTGAAATTACCGAGAGCGAAGCCATTAATCATCTTGCTGACTTTATTAAAACGATTGACAACTATAAGGAACAGGACTACCGGATTGCCATTGATGATGCCGGTGCTGGTTATTCGGGCCTTAACCTGATCTCGGATATTCATCCTAATTATATTAAGCTGGATATGAAACTGATCCGGGATATCGACAAAGACACAACCAAGCAATCTCTGGTAAGGTGCCTGAATGAGTTTTCAGAATATACAGAAACGGCACTGATTGCCGAGGGGATTGAGACAAAGGAAGAATTGCTGAAACTGATCGAAATTGGGGTTCAGTATGGCCAGGGGTACTTTATTCAAAGACCAAATGGAATTCTAAATTCAATCTCTAAGGATGTGGTTGAAATCGTGAGAGAAGAGAATGCCAATAAAAGAAAACTGCTCGACAATCGGGTACTTAATGACCGCATTGAGTCGATCTGTAAACTGGAGCAAACTATATCACCGGATATTCTCGTTTCACAGGTTCACGAAATGTTTAAGGAAAACGAAACCCTCTCCGGGTTTTGCGTGGTCAAAGATCTGCTTCCGATTGGGGTGATTACCCGAAACGCATTGTATAAGCGAATTAGTGGACAATACGGGTATATTCTTTATGCCAATAAACCGGTTAGCACGATCATGGATACGGATTTTATGCATGTGGATTACCTGGAGACCATTGACATCGTCGGAAAGGAGGCGATGCAGCGGGATTTTAATAAGATCTATGACTTTATTGTGGTGACCCGGAAAGATCAGTTTCAGGGAACAGTAACAGTCAAAGATTTGATGGAAAAACTCATCGAAATTGAGTTTGTTTATGCCAAGCATCTAAACCCCTTATCTGAACTTCCCGGCAATTTGATGATTGAACAGCAGCTGGAAAAGGCCCTTAAAGAAAAAGATAAAAGAACCATTCTCTATTTTGATCTGGATAATTTTAAAGCCTATAATGATCTTTATGGGTTTGAAAATGGGGACCGGGTATTAAAGGAGTTTGCCGAGATCTTAAAAACCCGGATTCCACCGGAACACTTCATTGGTCACATTGGTGGGGATGATTTTATTGCCATTGTGCCCAAAAAGAAAACCGAACAATTGTGCATCAGTGTCATTCACACGTTTAATGAAGCGGTGGTAAAATACTATAACAAAGAAGATATTGAGAAAGGTTATATCACCTCCAAGGACCGCAAAGATGTCGAGGAAAATTTTCCCTTTCTCTCGGTTTCCATTGCGGGGGTAGCCTGCGATCACAGTAAAACGGTTTTTGAACTGGCCGAAACAGCCGCCAAAATAAAAAAGAAATGCAAGAAAAAACAGGGCAGCAATTACCTGCTGAGTTAATTAAAAAAACGGATGCGCATGGCGCGTCTTTTTTTTGATGGAACTGTTTTTCGCGACAATTTTATGATATGATTTATAAGCGAGGTTTAAAATGAATATTTATAAACTCCCCGGGTTACCCAGTGACGATGAAGAGGTCGCCATTCTGGCGCAGAATGATCGGGTTCGGATTGAACGGATTATCAGTACTGGTCAGCAATCAAACTGGTACGATCAGGAAGAAACCGAATACGTGATTCTGCTTGAAGGCAGGGCCCAACTGTCATTTGGAGAAAATCAAACCATTACGCTTGAAAAAGGGGACACCCTGTTAATTCCACCGCACCAAAAGCATCGGGTTGTCTATACCTCAACCGATCCGCCCTGTATTTGGCTGTGTGTGTTTTATTAAGATTCGTAGTAATGGCAAAAACCATCAGCATTTAAAATAAATTTAATACCATCGGTTAAGCACGGAGAATAATAATGGAAAATAAAAGCATTAAAATTATAAAAAATGGCCCTTACGTAGTCACCGGGAGCATCAAACTGACGGAGAAGGTAATTACTTCCCAGGGAAAGGGGTATGTTTATACAGCAGGACGAAATCTTCCCCAGGCCCAAACCTATACCCTGTGTCGGTGCGGAAAGTCAAAAAATCCGCCTTTTTGTGATGGTGAACATTCAAAATGCGCGTTTCATGGCGAGGAGACGGCGTCGAAAGCTGCTTTTTTAGATCGGGCCGAGTTTCTTATCGGAGCAGATCTGGATATGAGAGATGACCACCGTTGCGCCTTTGCAAGATTCTGTCATCGAAATGATGGAACGGCCTGGGAACTGATCAAACAGTCGGATGATCCCAGACTCAAGGAGGAAGCCATTAAGGCTGCCAGTGAATGCCCGGCAGGTCGCCTGGTTGCATTCGAAAAAAATGGCACGGCCATCGAACCCGAATATGAACCGGAGATTGTGATTCTTCAGGATCCTGAGCGGGGGGTGAGTTGTGGTATCTTTGTCAAAGGAAGGATTCCTCTTCTATCAGCGGATGGCCACCCGTATGAAAGACAAAATCGGTTTGTTTTATGTCGCTGCGGCGAATCGGTTAACAAGCCTTTTTGTGATGCCACCCATGTACACATCAAATATCAGGATGGATAATCATTCCGGGATGGAGACATTAAAAAAGACATCATACCAGACAAAGGTTTCTTTAACCTTTGTCTGGTATGATGTCTTTTTAGCCAAAAATAATTAATTTGTCCTGGGATGGGTTGATCTGTGAGTGTGAAGAATTGACCCGTTGCGCTCTGGAATGAGGAAGTGTATGAATCTTCAAAACGTTTTGCTAAATACCATCGTCTTTTCGTTGCCAATTATTGCTGTCATTTATATTTTTGTGGGAATCAAACTCTTAAAACAAAAAGTGGATGGACAGTTTAATTATTTTTCCGCCCTGATGTTTGCTGCAGCAATTTATGCATTGGGCTATTTTCTTTCACTTAATTCTCAAACAATCGAAATGATGATTTTTGCCAGAAATTTTGCCAACCTGGGTGTGATTTTTATTCCAACATTTGGGATATTATTTGTTGCTCAATTTGTGAAAAAGAAAATACCGGGGAAGATTAAGTTTTTATTAGCTGCTGTATCTTGCTTTCTGTGGACCATTTATATCACCAATCCCCTTCATCAGTTGGCTTTTAACTGGGTGGAACTGATAAAGGTCAATGGTTTTTCGGTCGCCAGTACCTCAAAAAACATCGGTTATTATCTGATTTTGGGTTATTATACTATTTTTATCGTCTTTACAATGATGGCATTGATGATGGCAATCAAAAAATCAACCTCCCGAAACCTGATAAAAAGCTATCGCTTTGTCCTTTTGACCACTCAGATCTCCTGGCTTGCAGTGCTGGTGATTCTGATTGGCCTTGATAAATACGTTGACCCCACCCCCGTGGTGATTCTGGTGATTCTAGCCATGATCGGGGTGGATGAGGTTAAAAACGATCTGTTTGAGTTAGAAATAAATCGTTGGAAACAAACGTTTTGGAATCTTGGGGAGGTCGCATTTCTGATAAATTCCGACCGTGAGATTATTTGTATGAACTCCGTTGCTAGCCTTTTTTATGAGAAAAAAAAGGAAAATATCGCAGAAATCTTAGCGATTCTTGATCAGGGCGATCACAAACGAAAACCGGTAAAAATAAAAATCGGCAAGGATGACCGATGGCTCTATGTCAATAAGAACAATTTTGATACCAAGCGAAAACTGGTAAGCTATATGCTGGTCGATTTTACCGAACGGCACCAGACTGAACTTGCTTTAAAAGAAAGTGAAGAACGTCACCGCTTATTAATTACCCAAATGTCTCAGGGGTTGGCAGTGCATGAGGTGCTCTTTGATAAGTCCGGAAGTCCGGTTGATTTTTTATACCTTGATGCCAATGATAGTTATGAAAAGCTGGTAGGCTTGAAGCGCCAGGAAATCATCGGAAAAACAGCGCTGGAGATAAAACCGGAGATGGATAAAAAATGGATAAAAAAATTCGGTCAGGTGGCGATGACCGGCCAACCAATTACATTTGAACATTATGATAAATATGTGGATAAATATTTTGAAATGGTTGCCTATTCGCCCCGGTTTAAACAGTTTGCCGTGATTATCTCGGATGTTACCGATCGAATACAGGCGGAGAAAGAAATTCGTTACCTCAGTTATCATGATTATCTGACCAGCCTCTATAACCGGCGGTTTTATGAAGAAGAACTAAAACGGTTGGACATGCCAGAAAATTTACCAATCACCCTGATCATGGCAGATGTCAATGGACTAAAGCTGATTAATGATTCGTTTGGCCATGTCATGGGAGATGAGCTCTTAAAAAAGTCGGCCCGGTTGATAAAAGAAGCGATTCCTGAAAACAATATTGTCGCCAGGTTAGGAGGAGATGAATTTATCGTGATTCTGCCGCGGACCGATATTTTTCAGGCCGTTGATATCATCAATGATCTGAAAGCTAAAACCGCCAATCAAAAAATCGGTGCGTTTGAGATTTCCATTTCGTTTGGGTATGAAATCAAGGAAATGGAAGACCAGGATATCCAGGATATTTTTAAACGGGCAGAAGATGATATGTATCGGCATAAGCTTTATGAAAGTGCCAGCATCAAGAATAAAACCATTGAGCTGATTATGAATACCCTCTATGAAAAGAGCAGCCGCGAAATGCTTCATTCGAGGCGAGTAAGCGAACTCTGCAGATCGATTGCTGTTGAGATGAACCTCAGCAAGGATGCAGTCAATCTGATTGGCACAGCCGGTTTGATGCATGATATTGGAAAAATGGGAATTGATGAGAGGATATTGAATAAGCTTGGTCATCTGGACTTTGAGGAGTGGCAGGAAATGCAACGTCATCCGGAAATTGGCTATCGGATTCTGAGTTCTTCCAATGAATTTTCAGAAATGTCCAAGTATGTGTACCAACATCATGAACGCTGGGATGGGAAGGGTTATCCTAAAAAATTAAAGCGAGAGGAAATATCGATTCAGGCACGGATTATTGGGGTGGCAGACGCCTACGATGCAATGACTGGTGATCGAACGTATCGCAAAGGGCTAACCCTAACAGAAGCGGTCAGTGAGTTAAAAAGAAATGCCGGCACGCAGTTTGATCCGGCAGTGACACGCATCTTTGTGGAAAAAGTTCTGGGTGAGAACTTTTAAATAGACTGGTTTTAAGAAGTGTGAGTTAAGACAACTAAATTAATCCCGTCGATAATGGTAAGATAAGCTGAAGGAGTCTGGAATCAGGCTCTTTTTTGTGTAAAATTAACGCCGATATCATTGATTTTACACCCAATTCGCTTCATATTAAGATTCATTTCTGATATAATGAAAAAATCATTTACAATAGTATTATCAAACCGATTTTGCCTGCGCAACAGCAGGGCATGTTGGATCAGTTTTATGCTGCGGCTAAAAACTTTGGTGATCAGGTCATCTGTGAATAAATGGTCGATAGGAAAGAAGGTTGTTATGAGGATAGGATACGCATGTTTAACGGTGGGAGTACCCAATACTGAACTTAAAACGTGCTTGCTTAAAAATGTTACCGATGAAAAATTGACGGAGTTGATCAAGCATAATTTAAATGCACTGGAAAATATGATTGACTACAATATTAATAACCGGGTTGAATTATTTAGAATCAGTTCATCCCTGATCCCCTTTGGATCAAATCCGGTTAACCGGATCATCTGGTGGGAAGTATTTGAAAAGCAGTTAAAAAAGATCGCAAAGAAAATAGCCAAAAGCGGGATGCGGGTTTCCATGCATCCGGGACAATACACCGTTTTAAATTCACCCGATGAAAAGATCGTGTCTAACGCCATTGCCGACCTTAATTATCACGCCCGGATTATGGACAGCCTTGGGCTGGGGCCGGAGAATAAAATTATCCTCCACGTAGGTGGGGTTTATAATGATAAGAAACAGGCGATCAAACGATTTCTAAAAAATTATGATGGCTTGGATGAAACTGTCAAGAAACGACTGGTCATTGAAAATGATGATAAATCCTACACCATCAGTGATGTTGTAATCATTGGGAAAGCACTGGATATTCCGGTTGTCTTTGATAACCTCCATCATAAGGTGAATCCCTGTGATACAAATCAGCCGGACACGTATTGGATCGATATTTGTAAAACCACCTGGAAAAGTCAGGATGGCAATCAGAAGATTCATTATTCCCAACAAAATCCCGAAAAAAAAACCGGTTCCCACTCTAAAACAATAGCGATAACAGCGTTTATGGCGTTCTATGAAGCGATAAAGGACAGAGATCTGGACATCATGCTGGAAGTCAAAGATAAAAATCTGTCGGCCATAAAATGTATCAATTGCACAATCGGGGAAAAAGAAATAAATCAATTAGAACATGAGTGGAGCAAGTATAAATATGCCGTGCTGGAACGGTCCCCGCTTGACTATCTGGAGATTAGAAAACTACTTAATAACAAAGAGCGTTACCCCTGCATCGAGTTTTATAATCTTATTGAAACCTCTTTCCAGAAAGAAACGACGATTGGAAACTCCATTAACGTGGCCCAGCACATTTGGGGATATTTCAGAACCCTGGCATTGCCCAGTGAAAAGAAGTATTTTTTAAAATTGTTGGATCAATATGAGAAAGGGGAGGCTTCGATTAAAAAGGTAAAGAAAAATTTGTGGAAAATGACTGTTAAGTACGACCAGACCTACCTGTTGGACTCCTACTATTATGTAATTATTTGAAAAAATAAAGTGGATTGTTTTTAAGTAAGGCTTAAATAATAAATGAGAAAGTGGTGTAGGAAAGATTATGCTAACTGTCGAAATCAAAGAATTGGTTGTGTATCTAAGGAATATTGTATCGGAAGAAAAACCGGATGATGGTTTTTTAGAAAAATACGGAGATGATCCGGACTTTATTGAACTTGATAACGCAGCGCGGGAGATTCGAAACAACTGCAAAAAACACTTTGAAATGATCTTTGACTTGTTTCCTGACCCGACCATTATTACGACCATGGATGAGGGCAAGCTATTGACCTATAATCAGGCCTTTTTAAAGTTGATCAAGACCCGGGGAAAGACAATTTTTGATGAGTCGGTAAATATTTCTGATTTGTATTTCGAATTGGATAAGAGAGAGCAATTAGTTGCAGAATTAAAACGAACGGGTATCAGCGAAAATATGGAGATCATGGTTAAGGATGTAAATGATGAAATGTTTGTCGGCCTGGTTTCGGCTCAGGCGATTAACATCGAGGGGACACCTCATATTCTGAGTGTAATTCGGGATATTACCGAAATTAAACGTTTAGAAGCTGAAATTAAACAGTTATCAATCAAGGATAAATTGACTCAGGTGTTTAATCGTCCTAAACTTGATGCGTTTCTCCAATGCGAACTGGAACGTTCTGAACGGACCAGGGCCCCTTTTTCAATCGTCCTGGTGGATGTGGATTCGCTCAGACAGATTAATGATACCTATGGAAATCCGGTCGGAGATAAAGTACTGGTGGCAATTGCCGATATCCTGAAACAAAATATCCGGGTGACAGATGTTGTTGGCAGATGGAGTGGTGAAGAATTTCTGATTATTCTACCCGATACCGATAAAAAAGGGGCCGTAACCCTGGCGGAAAAGATTCGCACCATTGTTGAAAACACCAATTTTGAGACCGTTTTAAAGCTAACGTCGAGTTTTGGGGTATCAACCTATCGTCAGGACTTGTTGCCGGCAACCCTGATTTCCAGAGCCCATGTGGCCCGGAGTCGGGCCAAAGAAAAAGGCAAAAACCGAGTGGAGTGGCAATAATTAAAGCGTCGAAATTAAAAATTGAATTTCTTGAGGTGACAGGTGGATACGAGGCAATTAAAGATTTTAGTGATTGATGACAACCGGGATAATGTGATTGTCTTAAAAGCTCTGATACAGGATGCATTTCCGGAAGTCCGGGTTTTAGCGGCTTTTGGTGGCAAGGCGGGATTTGATATGGCGGCATCGGAAGATCCGGATGTTATTTTCATGGATATTATTATGCCGGAAATGGATGGCTTTGACGTCTGTCGACAATTAAAAGCCAGACCCGATCTGGCAGATATCCCGGTGGTTTTTGTGACGGCTTCCCGGGGCGATAAGGAACATCGAATTCTGGCGCTGGAATGCGGAGGGGAAGGGTTTTTATCCAAACCCTTTGATGAGCAGGAACTGATTTCTCAAATTAGGGCAATGGAAAAGATCAGACGGGCCAATCTTCGTAAACGTAACGAAAAAAAGCGGCTTGATAACCGGGTCAGAAAACAAAATGCGGCATTAAAGGCGGCCCATGCCCGAACGCTGAAACTCCTTAAATCGCTGGAAAAGGAAAATGAAGCCAGGAAAAAAAGCGAAAAAGCTCTGGTTGAAGCTCAAAAGTTGGCGCGTTTAGGGAGTTATGAGTATCACTTGAAAAGCGGGGAAATCGGTTATTCGGAGGAAGTTTTAAATATCTTCGGAATCCACTCAGAGGAGCAAATCAGGACAAAAGAACAGTTAATCAGGCTGGTTCATCCAGACGACATTCCTTCTGTACTGGAAAGTATTAAAAAGGTGATGTTAGAAAAATCCGCTGCCGATTTTGTCTTTCGGATCATCAGGCAAGATGGAGAGGAAAGTGTTGCAAATCTAAGGATGATCCCCCAATTTGATGAAAATAAAAATCATGTTGGCGTTTTTGGAACCATCCAGGACATTACCCGGATCAGAAAAACCGAGGAGGAGATCCGCTATCTGAGCTATCATGATTATCTGACCGGTCTGTTTAACCGACGCTTTTATGAAGAGGTGCTGGTCAAACTGGATATTGATGAAAACTATCCATTGACTCTGGTGATGGCCGATGTCAATGGCTTGAAAATGATCAATGATTCTTTTGGTCACGCGGTAGGCGATGAACTTCTGCAGAAGGCGTCCAATGTGATTAAAAGTGGTTGTCGTGACAAGGACGTAATTGCCAGATTGGGTGGCGATGAATTTGTTATTATTTTGACTAAAACTGACGCTGAAACAGCGGCTCTGGTGATTAAACGTTTGGAAACATTGGCGTCCAGAGAAAAAATAGGTGGCTTGAAACTTTCGATTGCTTTTGGTAGCAAAACAAAAACCAGAAAAGAAGAAAATATCCAGCAAGTGCTTAAAAATGCCGAGGATGATATGTATCGGCATAAACTTTACGAAAGTGCCAGCATGCGCAGCAAAACGATTGAACTGATTATGAACACCCTATATGAAAAAAGCAACCGGGAAATGATGCATTCTAACCGGGTGGGCCTCATTTGTGAAAAAATTGGCATGCGGATGAAACTGGATCAGGATGAAATTAATCAGATCCGAACAGCGGGACTGATTCATGATATTGGCAAAATGGGGATTGACGAAAAGATATTGAATAAGCCGGGAGCCCTTAACGCTGAAGAATGGAAAGAAATAAAACGGCACCCGGAAATTGGATACCGAATTCTCAGTTCAGTCAATGAATTTTCGGAAATGGCAAATTGTATTTTGGAACATCATGAGCGATGGGATGGAAATGGCTATCCCAAAGGTTTAAAGGGTGAAGAAATTTCGTTACAGGGAAGAATTGTGGCGGTAGCAGATTCCTTCGACGCCATGACCAGTGATCGAACCTATCGAAAAGGGCTGATTCATGAAGCCGCAATTGCAGAAATCAAACGCTGTGCCGGAACTCATTTTGATCCGCTGGTGGCAAAAATACTGGTTGAAGTGGTGCGTTTAGAGAAGTTCCGTTAGAGTCGTCGGCAAATCGTGGCAATAATCAGGATGAATAAGGGAGATAGGAAATGGAAACGCACACTGACGACTCTGTTTTTGAGATGATTCGGATTATGAAAGCAACGTATGCAAAAGATCTGAGCATCTATGAGGAGGCCTTTCTGGTAAAAACCTTAAAGCGGCGAATGGCGGGCATCAATGTTAACCAATCGGACTACCCTTTGTACCTACAGGAAAACGGTGATGAAGCGGAACGCTTAATGGCATCGTTTCAGATCACCTATAGTCAATTTTTCAGAAATTCTTTGACCTTTGCGGTGTTGGAGCAGCTGGTTTTACCCCAACTACTAAGCCGGAAACCTGAAAATGGCGAACTAAGGGTGTGGTCGGCCGGTTGTTCTACTGGTCAGGAAGCCTACTCCATCGCAATCCTACTGGAAGAGTTGATTCGTACCGCAAAAAAACCGATGCGGTTCCGAATTTTTGCTACCGATCTTTCCAGAGAAGCGATAAGCATTGCCAAAGCCGGGATTTATAATGAGGATGAAGTGTCAAATATTCGGATGAAACACTTAAAAAGTTATTTTATGAAAAGGGGCGAAGCCTATGGCGTTATACCCGGATTAAAAGATAAGATTGACTTTTCAGAGTACGATTTGCTGGATTCCCATTCCAGTAATCCACCGGATAGCATTTTTGGTGATTTTGATATTATTTTCTGCTGTAATCTTCTTTTTTATTATAAAACGGCGGTGAGACGATCGATTGTCGGGAAATTAAAGCGTTCTTTAGCCGAAGGAGGCTTTCTCATCACTGGTGAAGCAGAGTCGATTTTTATGGGAAAGGACGAGGACTTAAAGATGTTGTCTTCAAGTGTTCCTGTTTTTTGGAAATTACGGCATTTCAAATAGGTTCAGGGAGAGAAGATGAACATAAGAAATTTAAAGGTAAAAACACAGCTCATTATTGGTTTTTCAATCATTCTTTTTTTTGTTATATTATTGGGAATTTTAGGTTATGTTCAGACTAATGCCATTGTTAATCAGGCCGAGACCATGTATAATCATCCCTTTCATGTGACCAAAGCAATTGACCGACTAAACGCAGATATTCTAAACATGCGGGTGGGTGTCAGAGACTTAATTCTTGTTGATACTCAGGAAGATCGAGAAAGTACCATCGTATTGATGGAACAGCACGATGCCGATATCCAGTTACAGTTTGACGTGTTGCGCGAACTTTATTTAGGACCGCAGGAGGATGTCGATGAGGCATATAAGGCCTATATTAATTGGGAAACCGCCCGGGTGGAGATTGTCGAACAAGCGCTAGCGGGGGATTTAGAAACGGCAAAAAAGAAGTTGCTACCGGGGGAAAAGGTTGGCAATTATCGGGCAACACTCATTGAGAAAATGAAAGTTGTCGAGAATTTTGCAAATAACAAGGCGGATACCTTATATCAGGGTGCCATTGACTTATCAGATCGGATCATCATGCAATTAGTTTTGGTTGTCCTTATCATTGTTGTCTTTTCGGTGCTGGTTAGTTTTGTCATTCTTAGGATCATTCAGGAACCATTAAATGAGTTGACCCGGGTGACGGATGAATTTCATAATGGCAATCATAATGCTCGAAGCTGTTACGATCATCACAACGAATTTGGCATGTTATCGGAATCATTTAACACCCTTGCAGATGATATTCAAAAAAATATGGAGCTCAATGAAAAAGCAGCAAACTTTATTGAGGTTATGCTAGGTGAAGATGATGCCAGAAAATTCTTCAGAAAGACATTAAATATCCTTTCCCGATACACGGGTTCTCAGGTTGCAGCGGTTTATCTGCTAAATAGCGATAACCACCAGTTTGAATATTTTGAATCGATTGGCTTGGACCAAAAGGGCAGAGAAAAATTTAGTGGGGATACTCTGGAAGGTGAATTTGGTGCGTCGCTTGCCAGTGGCCATTACACCCATATTAAAGATATCCCGGAAGATTCACGCTTTGCTTTTTACACCGTCAGTGGAAAGTTTATTCCCCGGGAAATCATTACGATTCCGATTGTTTTTGGCAAGGAAGTTATTGCGGTGGTATCCCTGGCGGCGATTGGCAAATACAATCAAAAAGCGATTGGTTTTATTGAAAAAACCATCAGTACCATGAGTGCCCGGATTGAAGGAATTCTGGCTTACCGAACCATTAAAGAATTTTCACACAAGCTGGAGCAGCAAAACCGGGAACTGGATGCCCAGAAGAACGAAATGGAAGAGCAGTCGGTGGAACTGATCCATCAGAATATTGAACTGGAAATGCAGAAAAAAGAGCTCAATGAAGCCAATCAGCTTAAGACTAACTTTTTATCCAATATGAGCCACGAATTGCGGACACCCCTTAATTCAGTGATTGCCCTTTCGGGGATTTTAAATCGTCGCCTTAAAAATGAAATACCAGAAGAAGAGTACAGTTACCTGGAGGTCATTGAACGAAATGGTAAAAACCTCCTGGCTTTGATTAATGACATCTTGGATATTTCCCGGATCGAAGCCGGTCGGGAAGAAATTGAGATTACGACCTTTAATATAAATCAATTGATTAATGAGGTGGTGGAAATGCTGGTGCCCCAGGCCAGTGAGAAAAATGTGACGTGTCGAAGTGGTGTAAGCGACACTGCCGTTTATATCAATAGCGATCGCGATAAATGTCGTCATATTCTGGAAAATCTGGCCAGCAATGCGGTTAAGTTCACAGAAAAAGGTGAGGTATTGTTGGCCATGGGCCAGAACGGGGAGCACTTAGAAATTCGCGTCAGAGATACCGGTATCGGGATCGACGAAAATTATCTGCCCTTTATTTTTGATGAATTCAGACAGGCCGATGGCAGCACCTCGCGTAAATTTGGAGGAACTGGACTGGGACTGGCGATTGCTAAAAAATATGCTAACTTACTAGGTGGAACAATCAGCGTAAAAAGTGTCGAGAACCAGGGGTCGGAATTTATCCTTTCACTGCCTGTTCATTATTCGCCGGAAAACAAAGTAATTGAAGAAGAATTTAAAAAAGATCGAGCCAGGCTGCCACGAGAAATAGCGGTGCCGCAATTGTCAAGTAAAGTGTCAGCGAATTCAATGGCTAAAACCTTGCTGATTGTTGAAGACAGTGAACCGGCAGTTATTCAGATTAGAGATTTACTAGAAGATAGCGGGTATACCATTCAAGTGGCCAGCGATGCAAAAGAAGCTCTGAAAATTATGGAAGCGATTATTCCTGATGCCATCGTTCTGGATTTAATGATGCCTGAAATTGATGGGTTTGATTTGCTAAACACCATAAGAGCGTCGGAACCGACCGCCTATATTCCGGTATTGATACTCACGGCCAAGCATATCACCAAAGACGAGCTTAAATTTCTGACAAAAAATAATATTCACCAGTTAATTCAAAAAGGTGATGTCAACCGAGAAGAACTAAAAAAAGCTATCGCTTCGATGCTTTATCCGGAAACTGACGAAAAAAAGGTAAAGCAATTTGTGACGCGAACAAATAAGTTAAAACCATTGGTACTGGCGGTGGAAGATAATCCCGATAATATGATCACGGTAAAGGCGTTGCTAAGCGATCATTTCAGGGTGTTGGAGGCGACAGACGGTCCAACAAGCATCGCGTTGGCAAAACAATATCGGCCCGACTTGATTCTGATGGATATTGCCCTTCCGGGAATTGATGGTATCCAGGCATTTAAGACCATTCGATCGTCGCCGGGGCTGGAACATACGCCGGTTATTGCACTGACTGCCAGTGCCATGACTCAGGAAAGAGAAGGGATTTTAGCCCAGGGGTTTGATGCCTTTATTCCTAAACCGATCATTGAACGGGAGTTCTTAAAAGTCATTCAGGAGGTGCTTTATGGCAGATAAACGATCAAAATTTTTAGCAGTCGATGATAATCAGGACAATTTGATTACCCTGCGAGCACTGATTCGAGAAGCTTTTCCAGAGGCCCAGGTACTAACAGCCACTTCCGGTATGGAGGGGATTATGATTGCGGCACAAGAAGATCCGGATGTAATCTTACTGGATGTTGTCATGCCGGGGATGGATGGATTTGAGGTTTGTCAAAAACTAAAGGCTGAAAAAAGCACCAAGGAAATCCCGGTTGTTTTTGTAACGGCGGTAAAAGGCGATCGGGAGCATCGGATTCTGGCCCTTGAATCCGGGGCAGAAGCATTTTTAGCAAAACCGATTGATGAATCGGAACTTACAGCCCAAATCAGAGCGATGGTAAAAATTAAAACGGCCAATCGCCATAAGCAGGATGAACAAGGTCGGTTGGCACGGATGGTAGCGGAAAAAACCGCTGAATTAGAAAAAGCGCATTCTCAAACCATTGAACTGTTAGAAAGTCTCAAGCTCAGCGAAGAGAAAAATCGCCGGCTGATCACCCAAATGGAACAAGGCCTGATCGTCCATGAAGTTTTGCTTGACGAGGACGGGGAACCTGAGGATTGTAGGATTTTGTATGTGAATGAAAGCTTTGAGCGATTGACCAGTTTAAAGAGCCAGGACATTCTCGGGAAAACCCTGACTGAGATCATCCCGGAGTCAAAAGCGTTTATGGTTAGCAAATGTGCACAAGTGATAAAAACCGGCGCATCGGTCTGTTTTGAAAAGTATTTTCATCAGTTTAATAAGTATTTTGAAATGGTAGCCTATTGTCCCGAACCGCAACAGGTGGCCGTCATTATTTCTGATATTAGCAAACGGAAACAGACCGAAGAGCGAATCCGTTATTTAAGTGATCACGACTATCTCACCGGAGTCTTCAACCGCCGCTATTACGAAGAAGCATTAGTGACCATTGATACCGAAGATAACCTGCCGTTGAGTCTGGTTATTTCCGATGTGAACGGACTAAAGCTGGTGAACGAGTCCTTTGGACATGCGCTGGGTGATGAGCTCCTTAAAAAAGTTGCGGAGGTAATTTTAAATGAATGTCGGGATCAGGATGTGGTCGCCCGGCTCAGTGGGGATGAATTCATTATTCTGCTGCCAAAAACAGATCAGATCCAGACAGCCAGGATTGTCAAACGGATGCGAACCGCAGCCCGGCAGGAGTCGATTGGGGCCATAAAATTTTCCATTTCATTTGGATATGAAACGAAAACCGAAGCGAATAAAAATATCCAGGATGTGTTAAAAAATGCCGAAGACAATATGTATCGACATAAGCTATATGAAAGTGCCAGTATAAAGAATAAGACCATCGATTTAATTATGAATACCCTTTATGAAAAAAGCAGTCGGGAGATGTTGCACTCCAAAAGAGTGAGCGAAATCTGCGAAAAAATTGCTTTGAAAATGAATTTTGACCCGGATGATGTCAGCCAGGTAAAGACCGCCGGTTTAATCCACGATATCGGTAAAATGGGGATTGACGAGAAAATACTCAATAAGCCGGGGGGATTAGATCCAGATGAGTGGAAAAAAATTCAACGCCATCCGGAGATCGGCTATCGGATTTTAAGTTCCTCCAGTGAATTTTCAGAATTGGCAAGATATGTCCTGGAGCATCAGGAGCGGTGGGATGGAAAAGGCTACCCGAAACGGTTGGCAGGCGAGGAAATTTCTGTTCAGGCAAGAATCATTGGTGTAGCGGATGCCTTCGATGCGATGACCTGTGACCGGGCCTATCGAAAGGGACTCAGCGTGGAAGAAGCGGTGGCAGAAATAAGAAAATGCGCCGGGACTCAATTTGATCCGCAAGTGGCCAGTGTATTTATTGAAAAGGTGCTAACACAAAGCTAAGAATTTAAGAAAGAAGGTAAAACCTTGAAAAACAAGCAAGAAAATAAAATTGAAGCAGCAATACAGGCATTGATTAGTGGTAATAAGAAGTTTTTAGATGCAAAAGAAAGTGGTTATAGTCATCAGACGATTAAGACCGCACCGGCTAAAAATGGTCAGAACCCCTATGCTGTGGTTGTCACCTGTTCAGATTCCCGAGTTCCTCCTGAGCACATTTTTGCGGCCGGGATTGGCGAGCTCTTTGTCATTCGAACGGCGGGAAATGTGATCGGTGATTTTGAATTAGGGAGTATTGAATACGCCGTGGGACACTTGGGAACACCGGTGGTTTTAGTGTTGGGTCATAACCACTGCGGGGCCGTGGCAGCAGCGATGGAGGGGCATGGCACTGGGAACATTAAAAAAGTATTAGATGAAATAATGCCTGTCATTTCAGGCGAAAAAGATGTTGATAAGTGCGAGAATTTAAATATTGAACATAGTTTTTACCGGATCAGTGAAAGCGAAATGGTAAGGGATCTTATCCGTAAAGGAGAAGTAAAGCTTATTTCAGGAAAATATGATATCGAAACCGGCGGTGTTGAATTTTTTTAACTGACCGGCGATAAATAATAAGTGTTGCGATCGGACAAAATGGCATGAAGATGAAAGGGGATTAAAATGAAACGAAGACTGGCTGTTCTGGTGGGTGTTTTTGGTATGGCGGCGATATTATTCTTGGGTTCGGGTTGTAAAAAAGCAGTGATATCAAAGCCGGATACGGATGTGCTTAATTCTTTTGATACCTCAATGGTTGAAAAAACCAATGACTTTGGTTTTGCGCTTTATAAAAATCTAACTTCCAAAAATGAAAACAGCATGATTTCACCAGTGAGCATCTCCCTGGCATTGAATATGGCCTATAACGGTGCCGCCGGAGCAACCCGGGATGCCATGGCAGAGGTGCTAAATATTCAGGGAATTGATATTGAAAAGCTAAATAGCAACAATCGGGCCCTGATTTATTTTTTAACGGAGGCAGACCCCGAAGTGACCTTAAACGTTGCCAATTCCATCTGGATGACTGAGGATTTTGACTTTTCAGAAGTATTTTTGAAGACGGTCGGAAATGATTATCAGGCAGAGGCAAAAAAGCTGGATTTCTCAGATCCCAAGTCTGCCGATATAATTAATACATGGGTAAAAAGCCAAACCAAGGGGACCATCAATCAGATTGTCAGCCCGCCGATTGCCCCTGAAACCATCATGTTTTTGATAAATGCCGTTTATTTTAAGGGGGCCTGGACCAGCCCCTTTGAGAAGGAGTTGACAACGGATCAATCATTTAAACAGGCTGATGGACAGACTGTAACGGTGCCGACAATGTATCAGAGCGGTTCCTTTGACTATTTAAAAACATCTGATTTTCAGGCTTTACGGCTTCCCTATGGTGAAGAGCAGCAGATGGCGATGTTACTTTTTTTACCCAATGAAGAGTCGAGCCTCAGTGAATTTAAAAAGCAACTGAGTCAGGATAACTGGGCCCGTTGGAGCGGTCTTTTTGAAGAAAAAGAGGGTAGCCTGATGCTTCCGAAGTTCACTATGGAATATGAACAATCATTGAACCAGTCATTATCAGATCTGGGCATGGGAATCGCTTTTGAACCGGGGAAAGCAGATTTTTCGGGGATGGCGATAGAAGGCGCGGGGACCGACATTTTTATCAGTGACGTTAAGCATAAAACTTTTATTCAGGTCGATGAAACGGGTACTGAGGCGGCGGCCGTGACCTCGGTGGAAGTTGGCGTCACCAGTATGCCAACATATGACTTTGAACTTAACTTTGACCGACCCTTTTTCTATGCGATAACGGATAGTGAAACCGGCGCCATTGTCTTTATGGGATCGGTGTTTGATCCAAGCAACTAATTAAATGTCCGGGGCTGTTCGGACTGACAGCACCGGATGTTTTTTCTTTGACTTTTTTAAGATTGCGCTCTATTTATAAGGAATTGATAGGGAAATCCCATAAAAACATTGCCAATTTGCGGATAAAAAAGTAAACTTAGTGATGTGAGTTGATTAATTGTTTCACTGAAATGTAATCGCAATGATGCGTTCCCGAGACAAACGACTTAAAACGACAGACAAAAGAGAGGGAAAAATGGGATTTTTGGAAATTTTAAAAGCAATCTTTCTGGGGATTGTCGAAGGTATCACCGAGTGGCTACCGATTAGCAGTACCGGACATATGATATTGGTGGATGATTTTATAAAGCTAAATATGTCAGAGCCATTTATCGAAATGTTTTTGTATGTGATTCAATTAGGTGCAATTTTAGCGGTGGTTTATATCTATTGGCATAAGCTGGTGCCGATAACGTTTAAAAATAAAAAGATAATAATTAGAAAAAACACTGTTATTCTGTGGTCGAAAATTGCAGTGGCATGTATTCCTGGAGTTTTGGCCTACTTACTGCTGGATCGCCTGTTTGATACCTACTTTATGAATTCCATTACCGTTTCGGCGATGTTGGTTCTATACGGGGTTTTATTTATTGTCATTGAAAACTATCATAAAAAACGCAAGCCGGAAGTGGTCAAATTATCTGAGCTTAGTTATAAACAGGCCTTACAGATTGGCGCTTTTCAGGCCTTATCGATTGTACCGGGGACATCCCGTTCCGGAGTAACGATTCTTGGCGGGATAATTTTGGGAACATCCCGAACGGTGGCGGCAGAATTTACTTTTTTTATGGCCGTTCCGGTAATGTTTGGGATCAGCTTTTTAAAGCTGATTAAGTTCGGTTTTGCTTTTACCCTCTGGGAAGTGGTGATCCTATTAATCGGGATGATCGCTGCCTTTATCACTTCCGTCGTGGCAATTAAGTTCTTAATGACCTATATCAAAAAGCATGACTTCAAAATATTTGGCTGGTACCGTATTGTCTTGGGCGTGATCGTCTTACTGTATTTCTTTATCACCGGTAAGTAGGCTGATTTGAAATTTCACTTGATATTGAAAGGAAGATAGAATGATAAAAATCGATCAGGAAAAATGTGTTGGTTGTGGTGCATGTGTTGAGGATTGTTTCCCCAATGATATTGTTTTAAAAGAGGATAAGGCTGCGCCACTGAATCGAACATGCATAAAGTGCGGACACTGCATTGCCATCTGCCCGGTTGATGCGGTGAGTATCAGCGATTATGATATGGCAGAGGTTAAAGATTATCAGACCGACAGCTTTGATATCACACCGGATAACCTGCTGAATTATATTAAGTTCAGACGTTCGGTCCGTCAGTTTACAGATCAACCCATTGAGAAGGAAAAAATTGAGCAGATTATTGAAGCAGGACATTTTACCCCAACGGGTAGCAATAGTCAGAATGTTTCATATATTGTGGTTCAGGATGAGATACGGAAGCTGACCGGACTGGGACTTGAAGGGCTGAATAAACTGGGAAAAAATATTTTAGAGGATAAACAAAACAAAAATACATTATTTAAATATTATGCAAAACGCTGGATGAAAATGTATGAAGATTATTTGGCTGATCCCGAATTACCCACAAGCCTTTTTTTTAAAGCCAAGGGCTTGATTTTAGTGGTCTCTGAAACGCCTATAAATGCAGGATTAGCGGCCAACTCGATGGAATTGATGACTCATGCCCAGGGATTGGGAATGTTTTACAGTGGTTTCTTTGTGAGGGCAGCTTATGGCAATCCCAAAATCAAAGCCTTTTTGGGTATTGATGAAAGCAAAGAGGTGATTGCCTGTCTGGTTATGGGATATCCCGATGTTAAATACCAGAGAACAGTGCCCCGAAAAAAAGCGGAAGTGTCCTGGCGATAAGGCGATCAGCCTGATAGTAACACAGTTTAAACACGAGGTGAAAGATGGCTTATCTGGAATTCCGAAATATTCAGTTAAAATTCGATGAGCGGATGATTTTTTCCGGTTTTAATCTGGCCATCGAGCGCCATGAAAAAGTTCTTTTTTGTGCTCCCTCGGGCCGGGGGAAGACCAGTCTGGTAAAAATGCTGCTGGGATTTGTGGCACCTGATCGCGGCGAAATTTTAGTTGATGAGACCAAACTGACAGGTATAACGGTGAATCAGATTCGTAGCAAAATTTCCTACGTCAGTCAGGATGCCGATATTCCCAAGGGAATTGTCAGAGATGTGTTTGAAGAGGTATTTAAATTTGAGGCAAACCGTCATCTAAGTTATAATGTTGAGCGATTGCAAAATTACTGGCTTGATGCGATGTCCCTGCCTAAAGATACCCTCGAAAAAAATGTCGATACCCTTTCTGGCGGCGAACGGCAGCGGTTGGCTTTAATTTTAGGCATTCTTCTGGATCGGGATATCTGGATTTTGGATGAAATCACCACCGGCTTAGATCTGGAACTCAAGACAAAAATGGTGGACTTGGTACTCGGTTATGACAAAACCATTTTAGTGGTTTCCCACGATGATATTTATAAGAATCAGGGACTAAGGGAGGTAAGTTGGTAATGGGCGTTCAGGAAATCCCTTTTTACACCCCTCTATATCTGCTGATCTTTGTTTTACCGATGGCCATTATCAATTACAAACTGGGGATCGGGCTGAATAAACGGATTATATATTCCCTGTTTCGAATGACGATCCAACTGGTTCTGGTAGGTTTTTTTCTGCAGTACATCTTCTTATTTAACAACCTTTGGGTTAATTCGGCCTACGTTTTGTTTATGATCGGGGCGGCGGGCTTGTCCACCGTTAAAACCTGCGGATTGACCATCAAAAATCAGTTATTGCCGATTGTAATTGGGTTTGGCATTCCCAATCTGGTGATGATTCTCTTTATTAATCAATTTGTTATCGGTCTTTCAAATATTTTCGATGCCCAATATTATATTCCTCTGATGGGGATGCTCTTGGGCAATAGTTTAAGCGGAAACATCATTGGCATCAATACCTTTTACACCGGGTTAAGACAAAATGAACGGCAGTACCACTATCGGCTGGCTTTGTCCGCCAATCAGTGGGAATCCACCCTGCCCTGGTATAAAGAAGCCATCGTCGCCTGTATGAATCCGATTATTGCTTCCACCGAAACCATTGGTCTGGTCTCCTTGCCGGGTATGATGACCGGTCAGATTCTCGGCGGTTCGATGCCGATGACCGCCATCGTCTATCAGATTGTGATTATGGGTGCGATTCTGATCTCCCGATATTTCGGGATTCACTTCTCAATTTTACTAACCCGGAAGAAAGCCTTTGACGATTATGATCGCTTAAGCCTTTAGGTGAGCACAAAATATTCCCGTTAGTGAAATAATTAGTTCATTTATTTCTATCGCTCGTCGTGATAAAATAGTAAAATATTGAATCCGTTTAAAAATTGTGAGGTAGTAGATGTCCGATAAAGATTTAACACCCTGTACAGTCATTGAATATATAAAAGCATACACGGGTATTTTTCCGGCTGGTGCCAGACTTGAGGTTTATGAGGTTGGCGGCGGCGAGGACGACGGCGATGGCTTTGTCAACCATATTTATCGGGTCTGGGATGAAACTGGAAAGTCCGTCATTCTCAAACAGGCAAAACCCTACCTGAAGGCGTTCGGCGAAGGGGTTCCCCTGACCGCCAAACGCAACCAGCTTGAATCCGAAATCATCAAACTAAGAGCGGCCATTACCCCCGAGTATCTGCCCCAAATGTATCACCTCGATCCCGAGAATAATCTCTTTGTTTATGAGGATTGCGGACGGCTTAAGATTATGCGCTTTGAATTGATCAAGGGAAAGTCTTTCCCTAAATTTCCAGAACAGATGGGCGAATTCCTGGCTAAATCAAATTTTTATACTTCTGAGATTTACTTGGATCAAATTGATCATAAGGTTTTGGAATGCAAATTTATGAATCCCGAGATGCGGGTTATTATGGAAACCATTCTGTTTTTGCGGGAATCTTTTATTGAGGAAGGTGTAGTGGATCTGCCACCGGGAGATCCTAGCCATCTGGCCATGAGTGATTTACTCTGGGAAAAACGGGAGTTGCGGATTGAACTGCTTAAACTCCGGGGTATTTTTATGAAGAAAAGCGAATGTCTGGTTCATGGCGATCTGCACACCTCCAACATTATGATTGGTGACAACGAGATGAAAATCATCGATATGGAATACCCTTTTATGGGCCCATCCTCATCTGATACCGGCTATCTTCTGGGAAATCTGGTTTATGAATATATTGCCTGGTTCCACCATGAAGAAGGAACTAAAGCGTCCCGGAAAGCCTATCGTCAGGAAATGCTGGGGTATATAAAAGGCTTGATCACAGCATATCAGCGGGTTTATTGTGCATGCTGGGATCAGGATGCCAAGCCCATGTATCGGGAATATACCGAATATCGGGATGATTTGCTACGAACCTATATCAAAGAGGTTTGTGGTTTTACCGGTTGTCAGATTGTTAGTCGAGTGGGCGGAATTGTGCCCCTGCCGGATTTTGATGTGCTTAAAAATCCAGTTAGTCGGAACTGTGCCAGACGTCTGGCCCTGCTGATTGCTGATGCGCTGATTATGAAACGGGAAGAGATGGAATCGGCGGATGATATTATTTCGTTAATAGAAACCATAACCTATCGATATTTTGACGTGATGAAGGCGTTAAAAGATCGGGATAAATAAAACCGCAAAAACTCAAGTGATTTTCCACTTGAGTTTTTTGTTTGCAAAAGCTGACCACGGCATGTTTATTTTTTAAATAATGTGGTAAAATAATTACAAAAATAGGTTGGAATGTCTCTTTGAAAAAAAAGGAGGTTAAGCGAAATACGGGGATTTTATAAAGAGTGGCTAAGCCGCTGGAAAACTAAAATGAAATCGGTTGCAAACGCGACTGTCAGGTCATCGGGCAGAGACGGGGAATTTTGTGCTTAGCAGGATGTTTTAGCTGTTCGTGTAAAAATAATCATACAGGAGGAAAAAGTCATGAAAAAGAATAAATTAGCACCATCTCTATTGGCAATAACGATTATCTTGGTTTCAGTGCTTTTTATGGGGGCGAGTTGTAGTGCAACAACTGCCAAGGTTAGCAATGCTGTGATGACCACAAGCGTGGACGACAACTCCATGCCCACGGATACAGTCACTGAGTTTCCGGTCAATACCGATGTGTACGTGGCGGCAGAACTGCACAACGCACCGGATGATACCAATATCACTTTTATCTGGTTTTTTGAAGGGCAGGAAGTCGATTCCGTTACCATCAATAACGGCGACGTCAGCGATGCACCACTATGGGGGATTCTTCCGGCAGAACTGGTAACAAAACCAGGGTATTATGGGGTGGAGATTTATATTGATGACCGGGAAGATCCGGACACGAAAACAGAATTCACGGTTAAATAAAAAAAAGCGCAGGCCATCCTGCGCTTTTAAAATACCCTTAAAATGCGGCATCAGATAATTCAAACGGTGTTTCCTGATAAACGTAGTAATTCAGCCAGTTACTGAATAACAGGTTGGCATGGCCCCGCCAGCGCACGACCGGGGGTTTTGTGGGGTCATCATTGGGGTAATAGTTGATGGGGACATTAATCGGTTTACCCTGGGAAACATCCCGGTCATATTCACCCTTTAAGGTTTCCGGGTCATATTCACTATGTCCGGTAACAAAAATCTGGCGGCCGTTTTGAGCTGTGGCAATATAAACCCCGGCATCAATGGACGATGCCATGACCTCCAGATCTGGGTGGGCATCAATGAGTTCCCGGTGAATCCCAGTATGTCGGGAGTGGGGAACATAGAAGCTGTCATCAAAACCCCGGAAGAGTTTAACATAGCGGTGTTCCAGATGGTGTTCAAAAACGCCAAAGGCTTTTTGCGGTAATAAGTACTTTTGAATGCCATAGTGATAATAAAGTCCGGCCTGAGCGCCCCAGCAGATATGCAGGGTGGAAAAAACACTGGTTTTACTCCATTCCATAATTTCGGTGAGCTCATCCCAATAATCCACGGCTTCAAACGCCAGGGTTTCAATGGGGGCTCCAGTGATAATCAGTCCATCAAAACGCTGTTCCCGGATCTCCTCAAAGTAACAATAGAAAGAGCCTAAATGTTCGGAAGAGGTATTTTTGCTCGCATAGGTTTTGGTTTGCAGCAGGGTTACCTCGATTTGCAGCGGGGTGTTTCCCAATAACCGCAGGAGCTGGGTTTCGGTGGTGATTTTGGTGGGCATTAAATTAAGGATTACGATTTTAAGTGGGCGGATATCCTGATGACTGGCCCGGTCGGAATCCATCACAAAGATGTTTTCATCGGTTAAAATTTGACTGGCGGGCAGGTCGGTGGGTATTTTGATGGGCATATTTTTACCTCCGGGTAATAAAATTATCAGACTTTAGCCAAAGCCTGATCCAAATCAGCTAAAATATCGTCGCTATGTTCCGGCCCGATGGACAAACGGATCATGTCTTCGGTAACACCGGCAGCAATGAGATCGTCGCCGGAAAGCTGTTGATGGGTGGTGGTAGCCGGATGGATAACCAGGGACTTGGCATCGGCCACGTTGGCCAGATGTGTAAACAGGCTCAGGCTGTCAATGAATTTCCGGGCAGCTTCAATGCCGCCTTTGATCCCAAAGGTAAAAATAGAGCCGGGACCTTTTTTAAAGTACTCTTCGGAAAGATTCTTGTAGGGGTTATCAGGCAGTGAGGGGTAGTTAACCCAGGTAACTTTCGGATGGTCACTTAAAAACGCCACTACTTTTTGGGTGTTTTCCAGATGCCGATCCAGTCGCAGTGATAGGGTTTCCAGACCCTGTAAAAGCAGGAAGGCATTAAACGGACTGATGCAGGCGCCAGTATCCCGGAGTAGCTGAACCCGGGCTTTGACAATAAAGGCGGCAGCGCCGATGTCAGTCGCGTAGGTAATGCCGTGGTAGCTGGAGTCCGGGGTGGTAAATACCGGGAAGCGGCCGCTACCGGCCCAGTCAAAGGTGCCACCATCAACGATCAGGCCACCGATAGTAGTACCGTGACCGCCGATAAATTTGGTGGCCGAATAAACCACAATGTCCGCACCAAAATCCAGGGGTTTAAATAAATAAGGCGTGGCAAAGGTATTATCAACGATCAGCGGCAGACCATTATCATGGGCGATTTTGGCAACCGCCTTGACATCACAAATATTAATAGCCGGATTACCTAAGGACTCGATATAAATAGCCTTGGTATTTTCGTTAATGGCAGTTCGAAAACGCTCAGGATCATCCGGGTTAACAAAAGTGGTGTTAATGCCAAGCCGGGGCAGGGTGGCACTTAACAGATTGTAGGTGCCCCCGTAAAGGGTCGACGCGGCAACCAGTTCATCACCGGTACCGGCGATGTTTAGAATTGTTGCGGTAATGGCGGCCGATCCGGAAGCAAAAGCCAGAGCACCAACACCGCCTTCCAAAAGAGCCATTCGTTCTTCCAAAACATTAGTGGTGGGGTTCATGATCCGGGTATAAATATTACCGGGTTCTTCTAATCCAAAAAGGCGCTGGGCGTGTTCGCTATTATCAAAAACATATGAGGTCGTCTGATAAATGGGAACAGCCACCGCGTGAGTGGTAGGATCTGGGTTTTGCCCCCCATGTAGTTGAAGGGTTTCAAATTTTCGGGTATCTTTCATTGCTTTCTCCTTTGGATTTTTGGGATTCTATTGCAGTGAATTTTATTACATATCATTCCAGTAGGAATTATAAGCAATATAACACGAATCGTGAACCTTGTCAATACGTGAAATCAAAGAACAAAAAATTAACAGAAAATCAGAACTATTTATTTGACATTAGTAAAATTTAAGTCTATAATAAATCAAAATACACGTTGCAGTTTTTATGTTTAGTAGAAATTTGTTTTCTTATGTGTCCTGAGAGGAATATCATGGAAGAGTTAAGAAGAAACTTAAATGAATATTATTACGTTAACACCCAAAGTTATTGGTTCTTTAGCTTTGGTTATTTTGCGTACAATAAATTAAGTTCCTTTGAGAATCCATGAGAAATTTTTAGCGATACAGGTGTATTGAATAAAAGTTGATTTTTAGGAGACTTCTTAGGAAGTCTCCTTTTTTTTTCGCAAGACAAAAGCCAAGCGTCATGCTAGCAAATTGGTGGCTGTCTACGAATCACGGAAAATCAAGCGACCGATTTTCGGTGGTCTTCGGTGCACAGAAGATAAAAAGTGAGTGGTCAGTGAATAACAATAATGGAGGAAAAAATGATAGTAGTCGTTAAACCCAACACAAATGAAGAAGATATCAAGAGGTTAATCAAAATGATTGAAACACAGGGACTGAACATCCATTATTCAAAAGGTGTGGATCACACGATTCTGGGAATAGTAGGGGATACAACCTTGGCAGATGTGGAAAAAATCCGTTCGAATCGTATTGTTGAGAATGTCCTCAGAGTTCAGGAACCGTACAAAAAAGCCAATCGCTTATTCCATCCCGATGACACCATTATTAATGTTAAGGGCAGAAAAGTTGGCGAAGGCACTATTAGCATCATGGCTGGTCCGTGTTCAGTCGAAAGTGAGGAACAGGTTGTGGCGATTGCCAAAAGTGTAAAGGAATCTGGAGCCACCTTTCTGCGCGGTGGTGCTTTTAAACCACGATCTTCGCCTTACGCATTCCAGGGTTTAGGTTATGAAGGGCTGGAGTTATTAAAAATAGCCAGAAAAGAAACTGGACTTCCAATTGTCAGCGAACTGATGTCACTTGAACATCTGCCAGCTTTTGAAGATGTCGACATTATCCAGGTCGGGGCAAGAAACATGCAGAATTTTGATTTGCTCCGGGAATTGGGGAAAATTGACAAGCCTATTTTACTAAAACGGGGGATGTCATCAACCATGCAGGAATTTTTGATGTCGGCCGAATACATCATGAAAGAAGGAAACGATAAGGTGATCTTGTGCGAACGGGGGATTAGAACCTTTGAAACGGCCACCCGAAACACCTTGGATATTAGTTGTGTCCCGGTACTTAAACAAAAAAGCCACCTGCCCATTATTATTGATCCCAGCCATGCCACCGGGCTATCCTGGACCGTTGAAGCATTGACTAAGGCGGCCATTGCCGTTGGTGCCGATGGTGTGATGATTGAGGTCCACAATAATCCCGAAGAGGCCCTTTGCGATGGGGAACAATCCATTACCCCGGAACAATTCCATAAAATCATGATTACAGTTAAAAAATACGCCGAATTTGAGAATAAGGTGATCTAATGAAAAACCGAGAAGATTCCATCGTTGGCTTTATCGGCCTGGGTCTGATGGGCGGTGCACTGGCCATGGGACTCAGGAAACAAGGCCCCAAAGAAATTTGGGCTTATGATTTAAACCCGGCAGTGATTAAAACCGCCCGGACCCGGGGCGTGATCGATGAAGGCGTCTGGGATTCGGCGGGGCTTCAAAAAATGTTGCCCCGGTGTGATCTGGTCTTTATCTGTCTGACACCAATGGATACGCTGGCTTTTTTAGCGCTCTATATGGAAGATTTTAAACCGGGGGCGATTGTTACCGACATTATTGGAGTAAAAGAAGTGGTCTTTAAAAACCTGGGCAATCTGTTACGCAAAGACATTGACTATATTCCGGGACACCCCATGGCGGGAAGTGAAAAAGAGGGATTCGGCGGGGCTGATGATCGCATTTTTAAGAATCGTAATTATATTCTCACCCCCTTACCGACCAATCAACCAGAGAACATTGAGTTGATCAGGGATATCGTAACCGATTTGGGATTTAACCACATTGTTGAGACCACCACCGAAATACACGATCAAAAAATAGCCTTTACTTCCCAGCTTTGTCATGTGATTGCAGCGGCCCTGGTTGATTGCGAGGATGATCTCTCCATCACTGATTTTGAGGGCGGAAGCTTTGGTGATCTGACCCGGATTGCCATGATTAATGCCCCCATGTGGACGGAGCTGTTTATGTGCAACCGCAAAAACTTATTGGACCAGATTAAGAAATTTGAAACCAGTCTGGAAGCAATGAAAGAAATGATAAAGCAAGATGAAAAGGAAGAATTGATCGCACGGCTTAAATCAGTTCGCAAGAAACGCGTTGCCATGGGGGAAATCCGGGCGGCTAAAAACTTAAAAAATCTGTGAGTTTGCTTAAGAGATGCGGCGTGAAAACAGTTACATCAGCCTGAAAATGATTACGCTATTGACTTAATCTCATATGAGAGTATACTCTAGTTAAAGAAACATGTTATAACAAAACTTTTGCTGGGAACAAAATGTTGATAGTAAAAGTCAAAAAAATAATTGGAGTTAAAAAATCATGAAATTATGTAATCTGCCAGCCATTGGTATGAGAAACATAAAAACGGTGTTAGCAGTCTTTATCTGTGTGGTAGTATTTGCAATTATGGGACCGGAGTTCAATCCGCTCGTTGCTGCAATTGCGGCTGTGATTACGATGGGACCGAGCATTGAAAATTCGATTGAAACGGGCTGGAATCGGATATTGGGAACCCTCTTTGGAGGTGTAGCGGGAATGTTGGGTATTTTTATTGCTCGTTTAATCCCATATCAATACGCCTATGTTTTCATCATTCCGTTAGGAATTATGGGACTGATTTATCTGTGTAATACAATTAACAAGTCGGGTGCTATCGTTATTACCTGTGTGGTTTTTCTCATTTTAATGACCACCTATCCTCAGGATACGGGTACCTATATGCTGGCCCTTTTAAGACTTCTGGAAACGGTATTTGGTATCGTTGTGGCGTTTTTAATCAACCGCTTTATTAAATTGCCGGAATGTGATAAAAACCCGGATGAAAGCCAAACAGAGACGGAAAAAGAGTTGATCACGGTCGAAGAAAAACCGGACAGCGGTTATAAAAAATTTAAAGTGTCAAACCTGTTGTATATGATATTCAAACCCTAGATTTTACGTTTATTCTGGATTTTTGTGACGTCTAGATTAACTAAAATATAATTACCCCTCCCCTTAAAAAAGAGACCACCCTTAATACCAGGTGGTCTTTTTTTGTTTGCGAGGCATGTTGCCGAGCTAATGGTCTGAAAGAAGACCTGTCACCTGGCTAATTGGGAAGACAAGCTGTAAGCAAGGGCGTTTCCGGCGACGGAAGGGTCTGAAGGAAGCTGATGGCGGTTGTTGGAACGGAACGCAAGTGAACCAGTGTTGGTATATATGATGGATAACCTTTCAAAAAGTGGGAACGTCCGAAAATTAGCTGAGTCATATATATTTGGATGGTCGTTTTAACAGCAAGCGGAGTAACTTAACCTCGGAAGTACTGTATCTGAAGCTGTAGGTTTGTTCACAAGGGAAACCAAGGGACAAAAGGAAGGTGCAGTATGCAGATGAAGCCATAGTAGTGATGAACATCACGCCAATGAAAGCCAGTAATGGACTGGAGGAGAAAACGTGAAGGATGCTGTTTTTATAACGGTGACGGATCGGGGTCAAAAGTCCCGATCTGATGCGAAGGGCGGAAGAAATCTCAAAGATTACTTTGAAACATGGGAAGTAAGAGCGAAGGTGTTAAACGAAGGCTGAAAGGCCGGAAGGTCCGAAAGAATTGGCATAAAATACCATGCGAGTCCTTTTGACGACACAGATTTGAAGTAATTCGTGGAATAAAGATAAGATTGCCAGAGTGCTAGAAACGTCAAAGGAAACGAATGAAGAACAGATAGCTTAAACGGAGAGTGCCGGAAAAGTAAAGCAGGAATGGAGGTGGAACATGAAGAAATGGTACAGCCTGATCGATAAGATCTATCGAAAAGAAAATTTGGAGCTGGCCTTCAGAAAGGTCAAACGGAACCATGGAGCTCCCGGAATTGATGGAGAAACGGTTTTGGACTTTAATGAAGCACTGGAAACGAATATTGAGTTTCTTCATGAGAAGCTGAAAACCAACACCTATGAACCAGACCCGGTCAGACGGGTAGAAATTGAAAAGCCGGATGGCGGCATACGATTGTTGGGGGTACCGACCGTCAAAGACAGGGTCGTCCAACAAGCCATTGTGAATATCATTGAACCAATCTATGAACCAACCTTCCATCCATCCAGTTATGGATACCGCCCCAACCATTCCCCACAGCAAGCTGTTGCCAAGGCCGAACGCTTTATGAATCGGTACGAACTGACAGAAGTTGTGGATATGGATCTGAGCAAATGCTTTGACACCCTTGATCATGAGATTTTAATGCGGGCGGTGGCCGAACGCATCAGTGACGGAAAAGTTTTAGGGTTGCTCAGGAAGTTTCTGAAATCCGGGGTGATGCAGAGCGACCGATTCATCGAAACAGAAATCGGCAGTTGCCAGGGAGGCGTCATTTCACCGTTGCTCAGCAACATCTACCTCAATCAGTTTGACCAGAAAATGAAGGGCAAAGGCCTGCGGATCGTTCGATACGCAGATGATATCCTCATCTTTGCAAAAGACAAACAGACAGCCGGCAATTACAAAGCCTACGCAACTAAAGTTCTGGAAGAAGAATTGAAACTGAAGGTAAATGAGACGAAAACCAGGCTGACCAGTGTGAGAGAAGGCGTGACATTCCTGGGGTTCGTGATTTATGCGAAATATCTGGTGATCAATCCCAAACGGATCAAACGTTTTAAGGGCAAAATCAGAAACATAACCAGAAGAAATGCCGGAAGGCCACTTGAAAAAGTGATTAAAGAGCTTAATCCAGTGCTCCGGGGATGGTTGAATTATTATCGGATCGCCAACATAAAATCATTGATTACAGAGATGATGTCATGGATTCGGCGCAGGTTGCGAATGATAAAGATGAAGCAATGGAAAACATATAAAGCCATGCATAAGGAAATGAGAAAACAGGGGATCAAAGGTAGTGGTGAAAAGATGGCGGTGACGAAATGGAAGAATTCAAATGTCCATATCATCCACATGCTACTCCCGAATCAGTACTTTGAAGACTTGGGACTCATCGATTTAGGTCAATATAAAGTTGGATTACTGTCGAATTATTATTAATTCGATGAGAGATTTCAGGAGCCGTGTACGGCAAACGTAAGCACGGTTCTGTGAGAGCAAAGAAATCCGGACTAATTATCCGGATTTCTAGCTACTCGATATTTGCAAATATTTTGTTATCTGAAATAACCAATAATGGTCAGCTTATCCTTAAAGATGGCAGCCAGTCCGGATAGGGCTGAGGGCTTGATGCTGGCAATTACGGTGGTTGCCGGGCCGGAAGAATCCACTACATTCAGATCATTAGGTAATTGTTCAAATTGGAGCTGGTAAATATTGGCAAGCGTGTTGGCTTCGTATAAAATCCCTTTGGAACCGCAGGGAACGATCTCATTTACGGCAGGGTTCTTAACTAAGGTCTTGAGATCCTGATAATTGGCGATTTCCGGATCGCCATCGAGAATAAGGGCACTGACATATTTGGGTTTACCGATGCAGATCACCACATCTGCAGATACTGAGGGAGTGATTCGCAACCGATTGGCCATTCCGAGTACAAAAATGCCAAAACCGGTCATGCTGGTTTTGAAATTTTCTTCGGTCGAACCATTAATGGGCAGATCTCCGATACCGGCTCGTTCCAATTCTTCCCGAATACCTTTAATCAGAGCTTCGCCGGTGGGGTGCATTTCTCCGACGATGGTGTTGGAAAGACCGATGATCTGGGCGCCACAGGCCAGCAGTTCAAAAAGACATACCCGGGCAGCAAAAACAGAAATGTACTTGGTGGCAACACACAGTTCATCCCCGGGCTTTTCCCCGACGCCACCGCTACTGTCGCAGGCAGTGACCAGGAGGGAATCAGGAAGCTCAATGACGGATAGGTCACGATATTGATAAGTTTTCATACGGTCCTCCATTCGGGGGTTTTTATAATAACGTAAGTGCCATGTATTTTGTGAGTTACTTCGTCATTTAAGAATCAGGTTCTAGCGGAGCTTAAGTTTATGCCTGAGCCGAAGTTGCCGAAGATACCTGATTTTTAACCGATAGGGGTAATGCTTTAAAGACAAGGGCCGCAATCAGGGCATTGATTCCACCCACCAGAGCCAGGGGAAACATCATTGCAATTACTCCGGGCCAGGTTAACATGGGGATTAAAAGCGGCGAACAGAGTAAAAGTAGGATCGGGCCGTTGCAGATAGCGGCAACGATAACGTTGACGATCAGGGCGACGATTTCATTTGCGGCCTTTTTAACAAAAACATAAGTATACCAGGTGGCCACCATGATCAGCCCCATCCCCAGACCAATAGCAAGGTGAACGGGTAGGGTCATTGGGAATCCTGAGGTAAGCGCGGTTAAAAGATGACCGATAATAGCAATAATTGCGCCAGCCAGAGGTCCCATCAACAGGGTGCCCAAAAAGGCCGGCAGTGAATCGAAGGCAATCGTGCCAAAAACTTTTAACTGGGCTCCTACAAAAGAGAGGGCAATTAAAAGCGCCATAAAAACGAGTTGTCGCGTGTTGATTTTCATGTGATACTCCTTAATTTTATTATAAAGCATTTCTATGGCGATGAAAAGAAAATTTGGATAGGTCGATTTAATTAAATAAAAAAGTTCACATCTAATTTAGATGTGAACTTTACCGTCGTCCAAATGGAATCATTTCTGGCAGGTCTCCTGAGTCAGCTTCATCGCAGTTTGTCCCTTCCCGTGAGGTGGTCATGACTTGTGCTCGACTTTACAGTGGTGGGTCCCTACAGGATTTTAACCTGTTTCCCTATTCTCCTTTTTCAAGGCACCAAAAAAGCTTTATTTACTTGAGCAAATAATAGCACATCAGAGATCAATTTGTCAAATTGAAATTGTAAATAATTAAGGGAAAGAAAAAGTAAAGTAATCGTTAAAAGATGATCGCGTCGAGGGTAAATTCTAGCTTAAATCAACCGCGAAAAAAAAGCGGCGATAAAAAAATCGCGGCCAAATATTGCTGCTATAATTCATTGTATTGAATCCTTGGAGTATGGTACAATGCTTTACAAAATGACTAATACTAAGAGGTATAAAAATTGATTCTAATGATCGACAACTATGATTCTTTCACCTATAATTTGGTTCAGTATCTGGAAAAACTGAATGCAACGGTGATTGTAAAGAGAAATGATAAGATTACCCTGGACGAGATTGCCGCGATGGCACCGTCGATGATTGTCTTATCACCGGGGCCATGCACCCCCAACGAATCCGGGATCTGTCTGGATGTGGTGCACCGTTTTAAGGGTGAAATTCCGATCCTGGGTATTTGTCTGGGCCACCAGATCATCGGTCAGGCCTTTGGCTGTAAGATTAAAAAAGCTCTGGAACCGGTTCATGGCAAAGTCCATGCCATCTCCCATGACAATGCCGGCGTGTTTGATGGTCTTAATAATCCCCTGAAGGTGACGCGCTACCATTCTTTGGTGGTTGAAAATCAGGAAATACCGGATTTTTTTGAGATCACCGCCCGAACTGATCAAAATGAGATCATGGGTATGCGACATAAAGACTACCACATCGAAGGGGTTCAGTTTCATCCTGAAGCGATTCTTACCGAAATGGGGATGGAATTATTGGATAACTTTTATCAATCGACAAAAGAAAATGGTGTGCGATGTTAATACAAGAAATAAAAACCGACTTAAGCAGTTTTGAGTGCTATCTTTTGTTTAAAGATGAGCCCTATAGTTTCTTTTTAGACAGCGGCAGAGACCCGGACAGTCTGGGACGCTATTCATTTATCGGTGGGAACCCGTTTCTGGTCTTTAAAAGCAAAGCGGACGCCATTACCGTTAAAACCAAAACAGCGACGAAAACGCTTACGGGAGATCCTTTTGATGAACTGCAAAAGCTTTTAAAACAGTATAAAATGGATTATCCATCCCCGTTTCCTTTTTTAGGTGGGGCAGTGGGTTATTTTGGCTATGATCTCTGTCATCATCTGGAAGCATTTCCCCGCAGTGCCGTGGATGATGTGGGTATCCCCGATTGTTATATGGGTTTTTATGATGGGATAGTGATTATTGATCATAAAGAAGGTAAGACCTATGTGGCCGCCCTGGGAATCGAAGAAAATGAAGCGGATATCATCAGCCGGTTAGCCGCAAAATTTGTCGGCGATCCCAAAATTGCCATTCGTACAGACTTTAAAATTAATAAGAATGTTGAATTTCGGGGTAATTTCACCAAGCCGGAGTATATGAAGGCACTGGATGCAGTTCACGAATACATTTTAGCGGGAGATATTTACCAGACCAATCTGACTCAGCGCTTTAACGCTGATTTACAGCTTAGCCCACTGGAATTATACAGCGAACTCAGAAAAATTAACCCGGCTCCCTTTGCCAGTTACATTGATTTTGGAGAAGGACAGATTGTTTCCAGTTCCCCGGAGCGTTTTATTCTGGTTCAGGGTCGAAACATTGAAACCCGACCGATTAAAGGGACGATGCCCCGGGGCAAAACCGCTGCGGAAGATGCCGCTAATCGGGAGACTCTGGTTAACAGCGAAAAGGATAAAGCCGAACTGCTAATGATTGTCGATCTGGAGCGCAATGATCTGGGGAAAATTGCTAAAACCGGCACCGTTAAGGTTCCGGAATTGTTTAAGTTAGAAACTTATCAGACCGTTTTTCATCTGGTCTCAACCGTTACGGCCGAATTAAAGGATGACCTCGATGCCATCGATTGTGTCAAAGCCACTTTCCCCGGCGGTTCGATTACCGGGGCACCGAAGATCCGGGCGATGGAGATTATTGATGAACTGGAGCCCACCCAGCGAAACATTTATACCGGTTCGATCGGCTATATTGGTTTCAACGGGGATCTCGATCTTAATATTGTCATTCGGACGATTGTCTGCAAGGATGGGAAAGGTTATTTTCAGGTCGGCGGTGGAATCGTCTGGGATTCCGACAACCAGTCCGAATATCAAGAAACCTTCGACAAGGGCAGAGCTCTGATGGATGCACTGAAACGCTATTAATTAAACAGTTTAGGAGGAACCCAATGGACTACGCCAGTTATAACGGAGAAATTTCAAAAGAACCCCAGATTTCTCTGGATCAGGGCTTTCTTTATGGCTATGGGGTGTTTGAAACCATCAATGTAGCCCATGGAAAACCGGTTTTTTTCGCGGATCATATGGAGCGCTTTAAACAAAGTGCCCTGGTGATGGGCCTTAACTTGACCAGTCATCCCGATCAGATTAAGGCGGACTGTCTGAAGATCATAAAAAAAAATGAGATGAATCGGGGTGGGCTGCGGGTCACCCTCAGTAAGGGCTTAAAAGCAGACAACCTGCTAATCACCGCCCGGGAGAATCATTATGACCGCCAGATGTTTGCCCGGGGAGTAAAAATCTGTACCAATGATGCGGTACGCAATGAAACAGCCCGGCTGGTCACGATCAAGTCCAACAACTATCTGGAAAATCTGCTGATTTTAAATGAGGCCAAGGCCCGCGGTTTTTCCGAATCGATTTTTTATAACACCCGCGGTTATCTGGCCGAAGGCTGTATGACCAATCTCTTTTTGATTAAAAATAAAACCGTCTGTACCCCGGCAAGGGATTGCGGGCTGCTGGCCGGAATTATCAGAAACCGCGTAATCCAGTTGCTAAAAGCCAACCTCATCCCGATAGAAGAGGGTAATTATACCCGCGAGCAGTTGATCGATGCCGACGAGGTGTTTATCACCAACTCACTGATGGAAATCATGCCGGTGAATCAGGTCGATGAAGTGAACTATCGGATTGGGCCCGAAACCCTGAGCTATCGGATCGATGCACTATTTCAGCAAACCTGGGGATCAGGGTTTTAATAAGACGAGTTATTAAGAAACGAAAAGTTAAACACTCAGCCCTGCAACGGAAGTAAAAAAATCCGTGGCAGGGCTTTTTGTGAACGACAAAATCTTAATAATTTGAAACTGGCTTTGTCAGTAAATAGTAAACTGTGTTAAAATAAACGTAATTAAAAGAAGAACGAGGAGATAAAATGAACACACAATTAGATCGAGAAAAAGCATTGGCGTTATTGAAGGAATATAATGAAAGTGAATCTCTGGTTAATCACGGTTTGGCGGTGTCTGGAGTGATGGAGCATTTTGCCAAACTGGAAGGGGAAGATCCCGACTATTGGGGAATTGTCGGGCTGCTTCACGATCTGGATTATGAAAAATATCCGGATCAGCATTGTGTCAAGGTGGTCGAAATTCTGGAAGCCAACGATTATGAGAAAGCTTTTATCAACAGCGTGGTCAGCCATGGGTTTGGGATCTGTGCGGATGTGGAGCCGACTCATCAGATGGAAAAAATTCTCTATGCCACCGATGAACTGGCCGGACTGATCACCGCCTGTGCTTATATGCGGCCCTCCAAAAGTGTCAACGATCTGGAACTAAAATCAGTCAAAAAGAAATTCAAAACAGCCAGTTTTGCCGCCGGGGTCAATCGGGAGGTCGTCGCTAAAGGTGCGGAGATGGCCGGCTATTCGCTGGATGACTTGATGCAGGAAACGATTTTGGGAATGCGGGCCGTTGCCGACGACATCGGCCTGGGAAGTAATGAAGCTTAGTCTTCCGGTTCCGGTAGAAAAGGTCTTTAAAGGGCTGGAAAGCTGTGGATTCTGTGGATATCTGGTGGGCGGCTGTGTCCGGGATTATCTGCTTGATACCCCACCGACGGACTTTGATATGACCACTGACGCCACCCCGGATGAAATTATCTCTTGCTTTACCGGCCATCGGGTTTTAAAAACAGGCATTCGCCATGGTACTGTGACGATCATCCTTGATGGGATGGCCATCGAAATAACCACCCATCGGACCGAAGGCGATTATTCCGACAGCCGTCATCCGGATGCGGTGAAGTTCACCAAAAACCTGGCAGATGACCTGGCCAGGCGGGATTTTACCATCAATGCGATGGCCTATCATCCCCAAAAAGGTCTGATTGATCGCTATGGCGGAGCAGCGGACATCAAAAATAAAATCATCCGCGGAGTTGGTGATCCTCACAAAAGAATGGCCGAGGACGCCTTGCGCATGCTTCGAGGCCTGCGTTTTGCCGCGGTTTTGGGCTTTGACCTGGATGAGGAGACCCGTACCGCCATCCGGCAGAATTGTGGACAACTTGCCAATATTTCAGCAGAGCGGATTGCCGCTGAGCTGAATAAACTGATCTGTGGCAAAAACGCCAAAACGATCATCCTGGAAGAAACGACGGTGTTGGGGGTGGTGATCCCCGAGCTGCTGCCAGCTAAAAATTTTGATCAACAGAATCCGCACCACTGCTATGATGTGCTGACCCATACGGCGGTGGCAATGGAAACGCTGGCGCCGGTACCGCGGCTGCGGTGGGCGATGTTGTTTCACGACCTGGGGAAACCGCAGACCTTTACCCTGGACGCTGCCGGAGTGGGCCATTTTAAAGGCCACAGTAAGTGCTCTGAAGCGATCGCCCGGGAGCGCTTAACAGCCTTGCGGATGAGTAATGTAACCATTGATCAGGTCTGTGCGTTAGTGAAATACCACGGCACCATCATTGAAGAAGATAAAAAAAGTGTCAAGCGTTGGCTAAACCGTCTCTCAGAGCCATTGCTTCGGGATCTGATTGCGATTAAGCGGGGGGATAACCTGGCTAAGGCGTCAAAGCACCATGACCGGTTGGAGTCACTACAAAGACTGGAAGCGCTGCTTGATCAGGTGATTGCCGAAAAGGCCTGTTTTTCGCTAAAAGATCTGGCTGTCAACGGTCATGATCTAATGGGCCTGGGAATCAAAAACGGTGAGGAAATCGGCCGGATTCTCAACCTGCTGCTGGCTGGCGTCATCGATGAAGTCTATGAAAACGAAAAAGATAGTTTAATAAAAAAAGCAAAGGAGATGCGAACATGTTAATTGACAGCCATGCCCATATCGACGACCAAAAATTTAATGAGGACCGGGAAGCGGTACTAAAAAACGCCCAGGACGCCGGGGTTGAGCTTATTGTCAATCCCGGGGCCGACGAGGCTTCAAGTTTCCGGGCCGTAGCAATGAGTGAAAAATACCCGATGGTTTATGCTACGGTGGGGATTCACCCTCATGATGCCAAGGATTACATTACCTCAAAACACGATGCGCTGCTAAAAGAATGGGCAAAAAAGGAAAAGGTCGTGGCGATCGGTGAAATCGGTCTGGATTACCACTATGACTATTCCCCCCGGGATATCCAGCAGGAGGTGTTTATCCGCCAGTTGGTGATTGCCAAAGAAGTGAAGCTGCCAATTGTGATCCATAACCGGGAATCGATGGAAGACATGGTCAGGATTTTAAAGGAGTACTTTGCGCCAGCGTATGGCGGGATTATGCATAGCTATAGCGGTTCGGTGGAAATGGCTAAAATCTTTCTCGACATGGGTTTTTATTTGTCGATCTCCGGGCCGCTAACCTTTAGCAATGCCCGAAAACTGCCGGAAGTGGTTGCGATGATGCCCTTAGAGCGATTACTCATTGAAACGGATAGTCCGTATCTGACGCCCACACCTCATCGCGGCAAACGAAACGAGCCGGCCTATGTGCATTTCGTGGCCGCCGAAATTGCCCGGATCCGGGGGATCACAGTAGAAGAGGTGGGAGAGATCACCACCCAGAATGCAAAAAGAGTGTTTGGTATTGGTGAGAATATAAAGTAAAAATAAAATGCAAATCCTTTATTCATTTTCCTTGACAATCGTAATGAATTCAGATAAAATGTTTAGCGTACCTTCGGGACAGAAAATGAATAAAGGGGTATAGCCAAGCGGTAAGGCAATGGACTCTGACTCCATCATTCGCAGGTTCAAATCCTGCTACCTCTGCCAAAAGAAATTTAGCCTGCTCTTTAAGATCACTTAAAAAGCAGGTTTTGTTATATCTGTTAATATTGAGATGTCAATTAGCAACAAGTGAAAAAACAGGAGAAAACCATGAGAGATCAAAAAATTAGCGTTTTTGATATTTACGAATATTTGCCCCATACCAATTGTAAAAACTGCGGTGAAAATAACTGCATGGCCTTTGCCGAAAAATTATTGCAAGGGAAAAAAACCTTGGGTGGGTGCTCAGCAATCCGAGAAGTGATCTATGAAAAAAACCGCAGCGAGATTCAGGCATTAATGGATACGAATAGGGACTAAAGAGCAGATAGACAATGACCCATTGTTTGCCTGCTCTTATCTTTTTTAGTATAATGTAAAAAGGGTGTTTTAAAAAACACGTAAACGAAGTAAACTGATTAAAAGACGCCTGTTGTACGCCATAAATTGGCAAAGTATGAATCAGGTCAGCAATGGAGTCAGCAATGGAGAAAAAATGGAATCGACTATAACCCGAATTTTTATCGCGGATGTTCACATCTTGAATGATCCCCGTCGATTAGCAGTAGTGATCAAAGCGGTTTCAAAGCAGCGGCGAGAAAAGGCCGAACGGCTTAAAACACCAGATGCCAAAGCGCTTGCGGTGGGAGCTGAAATGCTGCTAAAAAAAGCGGTGGAGCAGGTCTATGGCATTTACGAACCGCTTGAGATAAAAGTCGGAGCAGATGGCAAACCACTGCTCACGGATTATCCGGAGATCTTTTTTAACCTGTCCCATTCCGGCCATTATGTGGTCTGCGGTCTGGGAGCCCGGCCAGTGGGGGTGGATATTCAAAAAATAGGGCGCCCGAATTTAAAACTGGCGCGACGTTTTTTTGCCCCATCAGAGGCGGACTGGCTCTTTTCGTTACCGGAAAAAAAACAGACACGGGCTTTTTATGATCTTTGGGCCCTTAAAGAAGCCTATATGAAGTACACTGGAAAGGGATTTAAACTGCCGATGCATGCGTTTCAGATTGACTGCCAGAAGGAAGAGTCAATCAATTCTGAGATGGCCATTCTTACAGACGAAAAAAGAATGCCGGTGGTGATTAAAAATTATCCTATTTTGGAAAACTATGTTTTATGGGCTGTTAGTGAACCCAGCGATTTTCAGGAAAAAATAGAATGGATCAGCTTATAGGGAGAGATGCTTTGAAAGAAAAGAATGATTACCAGGAAAAACTTTTAACCGTATTTATGACCTTTCTAAAAATCGGGTTATTTACTTTTGGGGGTGGCTATGCCATGATCCCGCTGATAGAATATGAAACCGTGGAACGGCATCACTGGATTGAAAGCGAGGATATCCTGGATATTTTTGCCATTGCTGAGGCAACCCCAGGGGTCATTGCCGTCAATACGGCGACCTTTGTGGGCTATAAGGTAGCAGGCTTTTGGGGTTCGCTGCTGGCCACCCTGGGGGTGGTGATTCCTTCACTGACGATTATCAGTCTCATTGCCCTGTTTTTCCAGGAGTTTCAAAGCCTGGAATGGGTCGGTTATGCCTTTCAGGGAATTCGGGCCGGGGTTATTGTTTTAATCCTGGGAGCTGTGGTTAAAATGGGTAAAAAGGGAGAATACACACCACTAACGGTGCTGATATTAATGCTGGCTTTTGGGCTGGCTTCATTTACCAACATCAATGTCATTTATCTATTGCTGGGCGGTGCTGTGACGGGGCTGGCTTATCAGATTTGGCTGAATAAAAAAAATTCAAACGGGGAAAATAGCGGGGAGGATAAATAATGTATCTGGATCTATTTATCACTTTTTTCAAAATCGGTTTATTCACCATTGGCGGCGGTTACGCCATGATACCGCTGATTCAGCAGGAAGTGGTGGCCCACGGGTGGTTGACCCTGTTGGAACTGACGGATTTTATTGCCGTGGCAGAGTCCACCCCCGGGCCCTTTGCGGTGAATATCGCGACCTTTGTGGGCATGGAAATGGGCGGGCTTCCGGGAGCTCTGATCACAACCACCGCTGTGGTTCTACCTTCGTTTATCATCATCCTTTTTATCGCTAAGGCATTTACTAATTTTCAGCAGAATAAATGGGTTCAGGGTGCTCTTTATGGGATGCGGCCAGTCGTGATTGGTTTGATTGCCGCGGCAGTTTGGCTGCTCATGTCCACCGGATTCATTGGTAAGGGGTCTGAGATCCACTCAATAGGTGATTTTTTTTCCGCCCTCCAATATCTGGAAATTATTATTTTTGTGATTGGCAGCTTTGTTTATTTCCGCTTTAAACTACATCCGATAAAACTAATACTGATCTCAGCCGGTCTGGGGATGGTGTTTTTCGGGGTATTGCCGATGTTTTATTAAGGAGTGGGATCTATTGTTTTTCAGTAGGTCTTATTTTTTTTTGAAAAAAAATTAATAAATTGATTTCTTTTTAGGAATCAGCTAAAGTAAAAATTAAACAGGTTACTTCGTCACATGATCATCACAAAAATGCGTTAAACTAATTTAAATGACACAAAGTTGTCATAATCATCAGTTATGATAAGGAAAAAGGAGGGATTGCGATGACTATTATCATTAACGTGTTAACTGCCTGGTTAAGTGTCATTTTTGCATTTTTACTTACGATCATCTATTTACTACGAATAATCAATAAGGGTAAAAGAAAAAATAAATTTATCGCCAGAATTAACCGAAATCTGAGAAATTCACATAAAACAATGGGAATCGCTTTTGTGATCTCGGCCTGTATTCATGGGTTCTTTTCCTCAGGAACCATTTTATCATTTAATTTTGGAACCCTGTGCATGCTGATGGGGGTGCTTTTGGGGTTAACCTATATGCTGAGAAAACTATTACCGGGAAAGTGTACCTGGATCAAACCCCATCGCTGGCTAACTGCGGTGTTGATTGTGTTCCTGGGTATCCACCTATGGGAAGTGGGCGGAATCATGGGTCCGGAGTTCTTTTTTAAATGTTCATTGAGGGAAGTGGAGACTTCGGTGGCAAAATTGTATGGAACCGAAACGGTATCGGCAACAGCCGCGAAGGATCAAACCGATCCCGTAACGGCGGAAAATGCCAGCACCGCCCCACCTGAAAGCTCATCAACGATGACGACGGATACAGCAGTAACCGATACGGTGCTAACCAAGGCCAATCTGTTTTTAGGCAGTGTTGATTTGAAGGATGGTACTTATACTGGCGTGGCAGAAGGTTACGGACCGGAGCTGACGGTGTGTGTGACAGTCGCTGAAAATGTGATTACTGATGTTTTAGTGGTCTCCCACAATGAAAATAATGTAAAGTATTATGGCAAGGCCATTGATGCAGTACCGGCAGCGATTGTTGCTGCGCAGACTCCGCTAGTTGATACGATTTCAGGAGCAACCTATACCTCAAACGGCATTATGCAGGCTGTTATCAATGCCTTGGAACCGGCGGTGATTTCCGGAACATTACCCAGTCTGTAAAATTCTGGTAACGATGCGGTATGATGGCCTTGACAAAAGGTGAAATCAGGATACCATTTTTAAATAGTTGAAAATATTTAAAAATGATGTGACTGAAACGATTAGACACCCAACCCTTTAAATTTGCCTGTGAGTTAAGTCTAAAGGGTCGGGTGTCTTTTTTGTAAAAAAACTTCTTAGATATTTTCAAAGAAATGGGGTAATACTATTATGAAGAATAAATAATTAAATAGAGAAAGAGGCGATTATTGATGAAAGATAAGATTTTTGGTGTTTTACAGCGGGTGGGACGTTCTTTTATGTTACCCATTGCTTTGCTGCCGGTGGCTGGACTTCTTTTAGGGATCGGTGGATCATTTACTAATGAGACCATGCTTGAATCCTACAATCTAATAGGGGTGATGGGCCCGGGAACCATTGTAAATGACATCTTAAGTATCATGCTTGCTGCCGGTAATATTATCTTTGCGAATCTGCCCATTATCTTTGCCATGGGTGTAGCCATTGGGATGGCTAAACAGGAAAAAGCGGTGGCAGCACTGGCTGGCGTAATTGGATTTTTCGTTATGCATGCGGTAATCGCTGCGCTTATTAAGATTACCGGAACCTATACACCGGAAACCTTGCTGATTGCCAATAATCTGGGGCAAATCGCTGCTGAGAGCAGCGGCAGTGCGTTTGTCCCGATTATAGCGAACAAGATGTTGCCAAGCGGTTCAATTTCCGATATTGTGGGAATAACATCTTTGCAAATGGGTGTATTTGGTGGGATTTTAGTGGGGCTGGTCACTTCGGCTCTACATAACCGGTTTTATAAGGTTGAGTTTCCGCCAGTGGTATCATTTTTCGGAGGGACACGTTTTGTACCCATTATTACGGCCATTGTCTTTTTATTTATTGGTGGGATCATGTTCTTTTTCTGGCCGTTTATTCAAAATGGCATTTATGCCATCGGTGGTTTGGTCATTGCATCCGGGTATTTCGGCACCTTCATCTATGGCTTTATCGAACGGGCATTAATTCCCTTTGGTCTGCATCATGTTTTTTATCTTCCTTTCTGGCAAACCGGATTGGGGGGATCAATGGTTGTGGATGGCGTTTTGGTCGAGGGAGCCCAAAACATTTTCTTTGCCCAATTGGCCAGTCCTGATGTCACCCACTTTTCAGTGGAAGCCACACGCTTCATGTCGGGGAAATTCCCGTTTATGATTTTTGGCTTACCTGGGGCTGCATTGGCCATGTATAAATGCGCCAAAACCAACAAACAAAAAGCGGTCGGTGGACTATTGATATCGGCGGCACTAACGGCGATGATCACGGGGATTACCGAACCGATTGAATTTACATTTTTATTTGTTGCACCATTTTTATATGTCATCCATAGTGTCTTTGCCGGCCTGTCCTATATGTTTATGCATATTTTGAATGTTGGGGTTGGGATGACCTTCTCAGGCGGGATTATCGATCTCGCTCTATTTGGTATTCTCCAGGGAAATGCCAAGACCAACTGGCTGTACATTGTTTTGGTGGGGGTTGGTTACGTTATTCTCTATTACTTTTTATTTAAGATTTTAATCAATAAATTTAATCTAAAAACGCCCGGTCGAGAAGAAGAAGACGAAGAAACGAAGCTCTATACCCGGGCAGATTATGAAAAAGGTAAAAATAAGGGTAACGATCAGAACGTGGAATCCAGTGATCCCGGATCGGCAATGATTGTCAACGGGTTAGGTGGGAAGTCAAACATCAGTGATCTGGATTCATGCGCAACCCGGCTTCGGGTGACGGTATTGGATGGGAAAAAGGTTGATGAAAGAATCCTGAAGCTTTCTGGAGCGCTGGGCGTTATCCAGCAAGGAAATGGAATTCAGGTTATTTATGGACCCAAGGTCACGGTGATTAAATCCAAGTTGGATGAGTATCTTGAGCGTTCAGAAAGTGATCAGGAAACGATGATCCCAGTGGTTGAAAAATTACCGGCCAAAGAAGAACTAACTGAAACGAAAGACAATAAAGCTAAACCCCTGGAAATTTTTGCAGCACCTGTTGATGGTGATTTGCAGAGTATTACCGAAGCACCGGATGAGGCCTTCAGCAACAAAATGGTGGGGGATGGGATTGTGATATTCCCCACGGGTGACACCATCAACGCCCCTTGCGATGCCGAGGTTACCATGGTGTTCCCAACCAACCATGCTATTGGGCTGACCAGTCTAAATGGTACCGAAATCCTTATTCATGTGGGGATTGATACGGTAAAACTGGACGGAAAGGGGTTTGAAGTTTTGGTGAAAACAGGCGATCAGGTTAAAAAAGGCGATCTCTTGATGAAGGTGGACATGAACTATCTTGCTGATCATGCTCCTTCAACCGCCATACCGATTGTTGTGACTAATTTAACTGAAGATCAAAAGATAAAAGTGATTAAGAGTGGTGCCATTAAAAGCAGTGAGGATGCCTTTGCCATTGAATCCTGAAACAGTTAAATCAACGGCTGCCAGCGAATATACGCGAAATAGTGGGCAGTCTATTACGAAATAAAGTCTGTCAATCTGTATGTTGCAGTCAGACCAAAGAACGGCATCCGCCAGGGATCTGGCCTGACATAACATAACTTATTCTACACAGGAGGAAGAAAGATGAAATTTGAATTAAGAGATTGGAAACTGGATGATGCAGAAAACTTAGTGCGCTATGCCAATAACCCCAAAGTTGCCTGCTTTTTAAGGAATGCTTTCCCATCACCCTACACATTGGACGATGCCCATATGTTCATTGACCAGTGTATGCACCGTGATCAGACAAAACAGTCGATCAAAGCCATTGTCATAGACAATGAGCCCATCGGTTCGGTGGGATTGATGCTTCAGGACGATGTCAGCTGTAAGACGGCCGAGATGGGGTACTGGCTGGGTGAACCATTCTGGGGAAAGGGGATTATGACAAAGGCAATAATCCAAACCTGCGAAAATGGATTCGCTAATTTTGATATTTTTAGAATTTATAGCAGACCCTTTGTGGATAATATTGGTTCCCGGAAGGCCCTTGAAAAGGCCGGCTTTAAGTTAGAAGGAATTTGCAAGAAGGCCATCTTCAAAAACGGAAAAATAACCGACTACTGTATGTATGCCTTGATTAAATGAAATAAAATGTAAAAAAAGATGCTGGATGATGTAAAATCAATCAGCATCTTTTTTAGTTACGTCATCCGGATCGCTTCTACCGGGCAGGCTTTGGCGCAGCGGGTGCAGCCGGTGCAGCGATAGTATTCATCGAGCACCGGGTAGGCTTTCTGGTAGCTGTCGATATCGGTTTTACGCAGGGCGATGCAGCTTAAGGGGCAATCACCGGAGCAGATACCGCAGGCCATACAACGCTCATAATCGAAGACGGGTTTTTTCTTATCAGCCATGGGTGAAGTCCTCCATTTCCAGATCACAGAAGCCCAGATCCTCTAGGGCAGTTTTGGTGGGGATACCGGTTTTTTTGTCCCAGCCCATAAATTGATAGTGAACACCCATCATCTCATCGATATCAAAATGTTTCCCTTTCAGGGGGCCAGCGGCTAAGGGCGGGTTGCCGCTGAGCCGTTCATTCATTTTAAAATCTCGGGGATTGATCCCTTCCCGGACATTAAAGGCCTGACGCAGGGTTTGCATCCGTAGACCGATGGTCATGTATTCGTTGGGGGTTTTCTGCCAGCCGGTGGCAGCGTTGAGGTAGTCAAAAATCTTAAAGTGATTCAGTCCGCTGACCAGGGCAAAAAAACAGCCGCCGGAGCCATCAAGAATCTGTTTGATACAGGCATTGAGCATTGATTTCAGGCCAACTTGAGTGGTCGCTTCATATTCATCGTTTTTATCTTCGCCTAGTTTTACTTTGGGGGCCCAGGTCACATCCTCCCAAATTCGCATGTAGGTGTAATAACTGCCGGCGCCAATGGTGTGGCGGCCGGGAGTTGGGTCGCAGCTATAGTGGATGCCGAGGATCGGATCCATCCGGGGGTCATGCATGCCCGGTTCCTGTCCACCGGCGTGGATCGCCAGGGGTGCGGATTCAATACCCAGGATTTCGCTGGCTTTTTTAACACCGTGTTGGAGAATGGCGCCAAAGCCAACTCCGGCAATCATTTGTTCAACCAGGGTGATGATAGCTGGGGCATTGCCCCAGGTGAGATCCAGTCCACCAGTAACTTCCTGACTTAACCAGCCTCTTTCGTAACATTCCATGGCAAAGGCGATGGTATTTCCCGCTGAAATACTGTCCATTCCGCCCCGGTTGAGGAGTTCGTTGATCATAAAAAGGGAATCCCGGTCCTGATTCAAAAGCAGTGAACCAAAGGCCGCCACAGTTTCGTACTCCGGTTTATGGGTATGGAGAAAACGGCCTTTTGAGATCCCACTGATATCACAGACCCCACCGCAACCAATCACGCAGGAATAACAGTGATACTTCTTTATTTCATGCTTTTGGATGTGGTCAGGATTCAGATGACGATACTTACGATAGGGAAAATCGGCCACCGAACCCTTCCAGTTTTTGACCGGGGTATCGCCCATGGTCATCCCCATGGTGTTGGTAAAGCCAGTGCCCCATTTTTTGATGATGGCCGTGGATAACATGCCATCGATGGGGATGGCCTTATCGGTAGCGACCATCGATTTTCCCATGATCGGCAAAATCGCCCCGGTGGCTATTGCGGGAAGATTGGAAGCCTTGACTTTTTTGGCATAATCCTGACTGATGGCTTTGATAGCCTCAGAGTCTTGGGAACGAATCATTTTTGAACCGGCCAAAACCACAGCTTTTAGTTTTTTTGATCCCATCACGGTGCCGACTCCAGATCGTGCGGCCATCCGGCCGCCGTCGTTGGAAATTCCAGCGATTAGCGACTGGTGCTCACCCGCCGGCCCGATGGTTGCGATCGCCAGCTTTTTGTTAGCAGTGATTTTCTGATTAATAGCGGCTTCGGTTGCCACCGTGTCCAGACCCCAGAGATCAGCGGCATCCAGGAGCTGTGGGCCGGTATTATCGATAAAGAGCATTTTGGGTGTTTGAGCCTGACCCTTAAAAAAGATGCCGTCATAACCGCTTTGCTTGATCGCCGGAGAAAAGGTACCGCCGCAATTGGCGTCACCGAAACCACCGGTGAGGGGTGATTTGCAGACGGCCAGCCAGCGTCCGGTCATAAAACTGCCGGTGCCGGTGAGGAGGCCGCTGATAAAACCGAGGATATTATCAGGCCCCAGGGGATCGGCTCCTTGGGGAAGATATTTGTATAGGATGTAGGCACCCAGGCCGACACCGGAAAGAAAATGTTCGTAAATCATATCAGGGATTTTAATTTCGTCAAAGGTGGCATCCGAAAGATCCACCATCAATATTTTTCCACAATAGCCTTTCAAAAAAATTACCTCTCATCCTCCAGCAAGGGGGAGCATAAAACTAATAATATCTCCGTCTTTTAACTGGGTACTTAATTTCACCCGCTGGTAGTTTACATGACAGATCAAAAGCGGCTGTAACACCAGAGGGATTTTTAGCCGCCGGTAAACAGTGGACAGCCGAGCTCCGGGGGATAGCACCATCATGCCATCCTCGTCCAGATCGGTCAGGTTGGCAAACGGTGGAGGATAGACCTGCACCCTCACTTAAGCCTCGGGAGTTGTTTTGGGACAAAGCATAGTCAGGATTTCACAGCATTCACGATAATCCATAATCCGGGGAACCGGGTAGGTCGGATTTCCTTCTTTAAGAATTCGTTTAGCCAGTTCCGGAATGTCATGTTGTTTCAGGGCATAAATAGTGGTGGGAATACCCATATTGGCGTTCATCGATTTGATTTTTTCAATAAAGAGAGTCGCCAGGGTTTTGTCGTCATTCATGGCTTCACCCAGACCAGCATAAAAAGCCAGCTCGGCCAGTTTTTTCTCAGCCGCCTTTTTAGAAAATTCAAGGATATAAGGCAGGATAATGGCATTGGCCAAACCGTGGGGAACGCCGTAATAGCCGCCCATGGCATGGGCGATGGCATGGACATAACCGACATAGGCGCGGGTGAAAGCCAGTCCGCCATCAAAGGAAGCCTGCGCCATTTTTAACCGGAGGTCAAGGTTCCGGCCATTGTGATAGGTGTCTTCCAGATTGTTAATAATAATATCAGTGGCATTCAGGGCTTTTTCTTTGACAAAAGCAGTGTCGTATTTCCCGATATAGGCTTCTACCGCATGGGTGAGGGCATCCATTCCGGTTGTGGCGGTCAGAGAAGGTGGCAGTCCCACCGTGAGCTCGGGATCAAATACAGTGGCCAGGGGCACCAGCTTAGGATCATTGATGGCAAATTTTTCGTGGTTTTTAACATCGGTGATCACGGCGCAGATGGTTGCCTCAGAACCGGTTCCAGAGGTAGTGGGGACGGCAAAAAACGGCGGTAATCGGTGAGTCAGTTTAAAAAGTCCGCGCATTTTTGGGATACTTTTGCGGTTGGTGACCTTGGCTGCTATGATTTTGGCGCAGTCAATCGGGGAGCCCCCGCCGAAGGCCACCACCCCCTGGCAATTGCTGCTGTAATACAGGGCCAGACCATCCTCGACATTTTCAAAGGTGGGGTTGGGTTGAACCTTGTCAAAAACAATGGCGTCGATGCCGTTGGTTTCCAGGGCACATAAAAAAGAATCCAGTAAACCCATTGAATAAAGGGGTTTGTCGGTGACCACCAGAACTTTGGTCACCTCGGAAATCGTGATAATTTCCGGAAAACGGCGGACCATCCCGGGGCCTTGAAGAACTGGGGGAATGGGCAGGGGCAGCATCTGGACAACCTGCTTCATTACCATCTGGGAACTGCGATAAGGAACGGTTTTAAAAATTTTAACGACTCTTTGCATCAGGTTACCTCCATTTTGTTACAGTAGCATTGGATTAGATTGTTTATCGGATCAGGGTTACTTAGCATGATTAAGGGGTATTCAGCGGATTGTGATTCCCCAGATCAGCGTGACGATATGAATCTTCTGCATCCAGTTCATGGCGCAAAAGCTCCAGATCCTCATGAACCCGGATCAGGGTAAGGCCAGCATAGGCATCTCCGTTTCGGATTAACTGATAGCAGCCCAGTTCTGCTTTGTGAAGCCAGGAAAGGGCCTGCAATAAGTTTTTGGGAACGCCCTGGCCAAAAAGCAAACAGTGGCCGATACGATAAGCAATGTTTGGATACTCCGAACTGCTTTCATCAGTGGCCTGTTCAGCTTCGTTGAACCAAAAAAAGGCAATCGCTGGGTCTTTGGCCACAAAATGGCCATTGTAGTACATATCGCCAAGCTTATACATGCCATTATGATGGCCCATTTGGGCTGCCCTGGCAAAATTAGAATAGGCTATTTCATAGTCGATGGGGATATCCCGGCCATAATAATGGCAGTAACCCAGATAATTGATAGCCAGCAGATTGTTTTGCGCTGCGGCCTTTTCAAACCAGTATTTAGCCAGTTTGAAATCCTGGGGCAGACGAACCCCCTCATAGTACAGACAGCCCAGAGTTGCCATGGCGTGGTCATTGCCCTGTTCGGCCAGTCGGTAATAATAGTCCTTAACCAGCTGAAATAATTCAGGGGAGAGATCCTGTTTGTTAGTTTTAAAATAATAGTAATCAGCCAATTCCAGCATGGCGTTTTGATCACCGTTTTTGGCGAGAAAGCGCAATAAGTCAAGTTTATTATCGTTCATGAATCATCCTTTTGCTTAAATGTTTTATTCATTATATCACAACTGAATATCACAACTGAAAACAAAGAAATTAAAAGGCTGAATTTTAAGTTTTTATAAAGATTAAGGTAAAAACTCTAATAGAAAATTTTTGACGTTTTCGGTCAAAGGCCCCGGGATTGGTCGATTTAAACCTAAATACCCGGGGACTAAAAGTCGGCAATAAAGCCGGATCAAGTCAGAAGTATATTGAGAAAGCGGGTAGCAAAACCGCGCCATCACCATACTGATAAAACAATTCTGAATCCATGTTTCTTTTTAGTGTCGATTAGATATAGCTATTGATTAAAGTCTGGACTTCGCCTAAGTTAACCTGCTTATTAACAATGGGAACGGCATCGAAGAGTTCCGGCCGCTTAGCGGCGTAGGACGGCGCTTGCTCTTGGTAGAGGATACCAATGGGGATGGTATCGCCAAATTCCATGGCTTTTTCGATGGCGGCCAGTTTATTGGTTGCATCATATGTATCGTCCAGCGGTTTAACCCGCTGTTTATAGTAAGCAAAGGTGTTTTTCTTGTTAAAGCTGACGCAGGGCTGGAGGATATCCACCAGGGCGTAGCCGGGATGTCTGATGGCTGCTTCCATGATCTGAGCTAAATGTTTCTTGTCGCCGGAAAAAGAACGTGCCACAAAGGTAGCGCCAGCGGCAATGGCGATCAACAGGGGATTAAAGGTAGCGCCCAGATTGCAGGCGCTGGTTTTATGGGCGAGGTCACAGGGATCCGAGGTGGGTGAGGGTTGGCCCTTAGTCAGACCATAGATCTGGTTGTCGTGAACAAAATGGGTGATGTCGACATTACGGCGAATATTGTGGAGAAAGTGATTCCCCCCCTCTCCATAGGAATCACCATCACCGGTATTGACAATTACAGTCAGGTCATCGTTGACAATTTTAATGGCAACCGCAGCTGGCAGGGCACGGCCATGGAGACCACTGAAGCCGTTGGCGGTGATGTATTGGTTTGTTTTGGCGGCCTGGCCAATGCCGCCCACCAGGACAACTTGATGCGGTGGCGTTTCCATCTGGTTTAAAACCCCGGTGAGGGTTTCAATAATAGCGAAATTGCCGCAGCCTGGGCACCAGGCCGTTTCATAGGTGGTGAATGCTTGTTTGTTCATATTAGAAACCTCCCTTAAGATTTTTAATGCCGGTTAAAATATCGTCCACCGATAATTGACGGCCATCATATTTGAGAATGCTATGTTCGCAGCTGATTAAGGTTTCCTCGCGGATTAGCGCAGCCAGCTGGCCGGTGGCATTTTGTTCGACGTTGATTATCTCGATCACTTGATCGGAAAAATGGCGAAGCCGTTCGGTTGGCAGCGGGTAGATATCCCCGAAAAGGAGAGCCCCGTAATTTTTTTGTTCTTGATTGAGAATGTCAACCGCTTCTTTGATCGCACCACTGGTGGAGCCGAAGCCAACCAGTAGCGATTGACATTGATGCGCTCCCCAGAACTCCGGTTCGATCAGCTCTTTTTTTAACCCTTCGAGTTTGTTCATTCGCTTTTCTACCATTTGATTGCGGATACTGGCGGATTCGGTAATCTGACCCCACTCATCATGTTCATCGCTGTCAACCCGCACCAGAGCTTCGGGTTTTCCGGGAAAGGCCAATGGTGAAATGCCGTTTTCAGTAAGGGCATAGCGTTGGTAGGGCTGATCTGGCGTTGCGGTTGGTGGTTTTGTTTCGTTGAAACGGACAACTTCACTGGCATCGAAAATGGGGACGGTGGTGGTTGCATCAGCCAGGTATTGGTCACTTAAAAGGATCACCGGGATTTGGTATTTTTTTGCCAGTGCCAGACTCCGAGCCGTCTGATAGAAGCAATCAGCGTGATCACGCAGAGCAATGACCATCCGGGGGAATTCTCCCTGTGACGCTGAGATGACAAATTTCAGATCGCTTTGTTCGGTTCGGGTGGGAAAGCCGGTGGCTGGTCCGGGGCGCTGGACATCCACAGCCACCAGGGGAATTTCGGCAATGCCAGTAAAACCCAAGGCTTCTACCATCAGTGAAAAACCCCCGCCAGAGGTGCCAGTCATGGCAGTAGCACCAGCATAGGAAGCGCCAATGGCCATGTTGATGGCGGCTATTTCGTCCTCGGCCTGTTCCACGGCAATGACCATTTTAGTGCTCTCGGCATTAAAAAAGTCCAGCAAGGTAGTTGATGGGGACATGGGATAGGCGGAATAAAATTTTATTCCACCAGCAACGGCTCCTAATCCAATGGCGGTATTTCCTGAGAGGAGCAGATGTTTAGATGTTTCTGACGTTGGAAAGCCGAAATTCGAGTCCACTAAATCATAGCCACTTTGGATCGCCTTTATGTTAATCTCAACAAGGTCGGCCCGGAGGTTTGACTTCATAATTTCGGTGCTGTGATCAAGGGGAATATTAAAGAGTTTAAGCAGAGCACCGATGGCCACACTGCTAATCACTTTGGCATTGCCAAGTTTGCTGGCGATTTCTTTAAGTGGTAATTTAATAGCCCGGAAATCGTCAATGGGCAAAGACTCGTCACATAAAACAAAACCATCATAGGTAAGTTGGGGCTGGTGTTCCTGAAAGGTTTTTTCGTCAATGGCAAAAATTCCATCCAAGGCATCCCGGTGGGCGTAAAGGGGTTGGTTGCCAAATCGTATTTGAGTAAAATTGTGGCCACCCCTTACTCGGGACATAAAATCACGGATTGTAAAAACATGACAACCCGATTGTTTCAGCATTTTTTCGAGAAGACCAGACATTGTTTCAATGCCATCTCCGGCGGCTCCGCCTAAAAGTATATTATACAAACTGAACCCTCCAATTTAAATTAAGATAGCCAATGATAAACTTGACTTAATGATTACTTACCCAATTATTACTCTTTTTCACCTTTCTTAAAGAATTTATTTTTTCTTGTCAATTAGAAATTAATAGGCTATAATAACTAGGTCGTGCTAGACGGAGAGTTAGCGGTGCTTTGTAACCTGCAATCCGCTGTAGCAGGGTTGAATTCCCCATCGAGGCGCCAAAGTTTGAGGTCAGCCAGAGGAAAGTAGCGTTGAGAGTTGGACCCTTCGCAATAGAAACTTATGAACCCCGTCAGGTCAGGAATGAAGCAGCGGTAAGTAAGACCTTCTATGTGCCGGAGGATCATCTGATTTGAGCTAACTACCTGTGTAACGCTTGGAAGTTGGTAGTCGAAGTGGGGTGCACGACAAAAAAGTCTATTGAATGCCAGACAAAGTTTGGTATCCAATAGACTTTTTGCATTGCGGCAAAATTAGGATACTTAATGGTCATCATGGAATAAAAATTAGGGATAATCTATATTTAAACAAGGATTCTTGCTATAATGAAAAAAGTTCAAACATTATTTGAATCGGATACTACTTTTGTAGAAAAAGGTATCGCTAAAATTAAGAATGTGAGGAAAAACCCATGCGATTTTTTCAAGTAAAGCCAGCAATTTATTATGGGGAAGGTTCCCTGAAACAAATTGAGAAACATAATTTTAAAAATGTCTGTATTGCCACTGACCAGGGAATGGTTAAGTTTGGTTTGTTAAAAAAATTAACCGATGAACTGGATGCAAAAGGCGTTACTTACCATATTTTTGCTGATATTGAGTCTGATCCCTCCACTGAAATTGTGGAAAAAGGGCTGATGCACATTATTATGAACAAACCGGATGCCCTGATTGCTATTGGTGGCGGTTCGGTTATTGATGCGGCCAAAGCCATAATTTTTTATTGCGTTAATTTCAAACGGATCTTTTTTGAGGACCGATATGTTCATAAACCGACCTTTATTGCCATTCCGACAACGGCTGGAACCGGATCGGAAGTAACGGAATACGCCGTTATCACCGATAAACAAAAAAATACCAAAATTCCTTTAACGGATATCCTGATGATGCCGGATGAAGCGATCCTTGATCCGATCCTCATTGAAAGTGTGCCGGCTGGGGCTACGGCGGCCACGGGAATGGATGTTATGACTCATGCCATTGAATCCTTTATTTCCACAAATAACAATCCCTTTGCCCGCTGTTATGCCAATAAGGCCGTGGAACTGGTCTTTAGAAGCCTTTACCCCAGTTATGTCAACGGCTCGGATTTAGAAGCCAAAGGCAGCATGCAGATTGCCTCCTGTATGGCCGGGATCGCCTTTAACAGTGCCGGTCTGGGCATCACCCACAGTATTGCTCATGCCTTCGGAGCGATGTTCCATCTACCCCACGGACTGGCCAATGCCATTGTTTTACCTTATGTGATCAAATTTAACGGTCAGGATGACAAGGTCCAGCATCAATATGCCCGGCTGTTAAGCGGCTCCGGTATCTTAAATGTCTCTGGTAATGCGACCGAAACCCTGTATAATAGTGTGGTTGCTCTGAGCGCTTCACTTAATATTCCGGTTTCGCTGAAGGCGTCAGGCGTATCTGAAGCAGATTATTTGGGTGCCCGGGAAGAAATGCTAGATAAGGCAATGGCCGATATCTGTACTACCACTAACCCGGTGGCAATGACCCGTGAGAAACTAAAAGGTGTAATGGACCAGACCTACTACGGCGTCTAAGACAAACGAAAAAAAGACTCCCTTTTGTTGATAAAGGGGGTCTTTTTTTGGTAGTAAATCGTGCTTAAAAACCGCATTGCAACAGCTAAGCCCAGCCGCGCAATCAAATGGGGTGATGGCCAAATAAAAAACGGATTTATTTTGTCAATGACACCGTAACATCTTTGGGCAGTGCCAAACCGGCAGCGACTTCGACCACTTTTACGATACCCATGGGAATTGGACAGGAGCTATGTTTGCAATCAATGCGGCAGGCCTCATAAATGGGGCCTTCGCCAACCTTGTCCATGATACAAGCCATGCTGTCGACCTCTTTTAACTGATTATTTAAATCACTAAAAGCCGGGCAGTCGGTTTGAATATCAAGAAGAACATTGAATCCATCAGATTTTTCAGCTGAGACCTCGGTTTTAAAACCACAAATTCCACTCATTATAATTGCTTTTGCCATGACGATCTCCTTTTTGCCGTAGCGATGACGGCGTAATTTTTTATAGTATAGCATAGACTGGATAAAAAAGAAGATTTCGGCTATAATTAATGCATGAAAAATTTTGAAACCTTTAAAGAATCCTATCAAATAAAACTAAATCCGCAGCAGCAAAAAGCGGTTATTCGCACCCGGGGCCAGAGTCTGCTGCTGGCCGTGCCGGGAAGTGGAAAAACCACTGTAATTATCTGTCGGATTGCTTATATGCTGAGGGTATTACAAATTGATCCAGGGCAGATCCTGACTCTGACCTTCAGCCGGATGGGTGCCCGCGATCTTAAAGCGCGATACATCAAACTATTTGGGGAGACTCAGGCCGAAGCCCTCCATTTTAGCACGATCCATAGTTTCGCCCTGGGAGTAATCCGCCACTATGAACGGCATTATCGCCGCCGGGCTCATACGGTGCTGGGTAATACGATCCCGGTGATCCGGGAACTGTATTTGCATTTGTTTAAAGAACATCCCGGGGAAATTGAATTGGGAGAAATCTGCCAGCGGATTGGTTTTTGCAAAAACATGATGCTGACTACCGATGAAATCAATATGCTGCCAACCCTGGAGGTGGATTTCCTGAAAATCTATGAAGCTTATGAAAGTTATAAGCTCAAAGAACAGTTGATGGATTTTGATGATATCTTAAAATATGCTTGGGGACTCCTTAAAAAATATCCGGAAATGCTGGCCTTTTTTCAGGAAAAGTATCCCTATATTCATTTGGATGAAGCTCAGGATACCTCAAAAATTCAGTTTAAGATTATTGAGATGTTAACCGGGGAAAGAGGCAACCTGTTTATGGTGGGTGATGAGGATCAGAGTATTTACGGTTTTCGGGGCGCCTTTCCGGAATCCCTGCTGGCCTTTAAAGAGACCTGGCCTCAGGGGGAGGTGCTCTTGATGGAAACCAATTACCGTAGTACCCGACAAATTGTCGAGAAAGCCAACGCCTTTATCAAGTTAAATCATGAACGGTATCAAAAAGAAATGTCCGTTCCTGATAACAGTGAGTTTACCGGCGTGCCGATTGCCCGGGAATGGGTAAAATCCAGCGAAGCCCAGTACAGCTTGATTATCGAGGCGATCAAACGGGAAGGTAAGGAAATTGCCGTGCTCTACCGTAATAATGAATCGGCCATTCCCCTGGTTGATCTTCTCGATGGGGCGGGAATTGCTTATCATATTAAAGAGCATAGTCCCCAGTTTTTTAATCATTTTTTGATTAAGGACATCCGCCTTTTTTATGAATTTGCCTGTAATCCCGGGGATATAAATTTATTTACCCAGGTTTACTATAAGATGGATGCCGCTATATCCCGTGAAACCATCAGCCAGATCGGCACTTTGATGAAGCGCGGAGAAAAGGCATTAGATGCTTTGATGCGGATAAGCGGTGATCGGGCCTGGCAGGTTAAGCGGCTTAAAGATCTCAAAGCCGGGTTTAAAAAGCTGAGAACAATGCCACCACAAAAAGGTATCATGATGATTCTTGATGAGCTGGGGTATCGGTCTTATCTTAATTTTCGGATCAGTTCCGGGCAATCTGAAGAAAACATCGAACAGAAGCTGTCGGTGCTGAAGATTCTCGGCGGTCGGGTGCCTAATTTTGTGGAATTTTTTGATAAGTTGGAAAGTCTGGCTGAAAAGCTTCAGGAACCCCAGATAAAAAAAGCGAAAATACCCCGGGTAACCCTGTCCACCCTTCATTCCAGCAAAGGCCTGGAATTTGAGAAGGTTTTTATCATTGACGCCACCGAAGGGCAGATTCCTAATGTATCCAACGCGCCGGAGGATCAAAAGGCTTATGCTGAAGAAGTTCGGCTTTTTTACGTGGGCGCCACCCGGGCCAAACGGGAGCTGATTTTTCTCTGTATTAAACACCGGGAGAAGGATATCAAACCATCCCCGTTTATAACGTATCTCATTGATGGGGTGCCAAGAAAAAAATCCCGACCTGAAGAGACACTGGCCAAACCCCGAGAAGGATTTGGGATTCAGACAGGAAAATATCGGAATTACCATACCGGAAGGGCAAGGGAATTAACAATTGATCTCAGCAACTATAATAAGGGGACGGTAGTAATTCATCAGCGTTTTGGACCGGGTACCATCCTGACCCGAAACGGCACCATTGCCAGTGTTCATTTTGAAACAGCGGGAGATAAGAAAATGAATCTGGCGGTCTGTTTGGAAAATGGTGTGATTAAATAATGGCTTAGTAATCTGCACTTGATAAGATCAATTTAAACGGTAATTTAAGTTGAGGTTTAGTTTATCTAAAATGCTTAATTTATTTTTTTATATCTTTTTTTAGGTAATTGTGTTAAATTTGGTAACGAATACGTTTAGTAACTTACTGGATGGAAAGGTAAAGGGTAGATGAATTTAACGAATTTGCAATATATCATCGAAATTGATAAGTTTGGTTCCATCTCTTTGGCGGCTAAAAAGCTCTTTGTAGCACAATCGAATTTAAGCCGGGCCGTAAAAGAGATGGAAAAAGAATTTGATATCACCATTTTTCAGAGAACCTCCAAAGGGGTGGTCACAACCCGGGAAGGGCAACGGTTTTTAAACCATGCAAAAGAAATTCAGGATCAGGTCAATAGTCTAAAAACTGAGTATTCGGATCTGACTGACAAAGGGGTTAATATAAAAATATCGGTTCCCCGGGCTGATTATATTGCAGAAGTGTTTACCGAATACATCTCTTCACTAAGTGAAGAGAACGTGCTGCGGATTCACTATTATGAAACAAACACGATGAAAACAATCCGAAATATCTTGGATTATCAATATGATATCGGTATTATCCGCTTTAATTCGCTGCATGAAGGTTATTATCTGTCATTGCTGAAACTCAAAAAACTGCAGCATCGCATGATTTTAGAATTTGACTATCTGCTTTTGACCTCTAAAAAGAGTGTTATCGCCGATAAACATATCCGCTCATATGATGATTTGAAAGACTGTATTGAAGTTATCCATGGTGATGATCGCTTGCCATCTGGCGACTATGTTGATTTGACAGAGGACGATCGGGAAGAGCGCTCCCAGGATAAGGTTATTTACCTGTATGAGCGGGGGAGTCAGTTTGAACTGCTTAGTACCATTCCCAATACATTTATGTGGGTTTCCCCGATGCCCCAGGAAGTTTTGGATAAATATGGACTGGTTCAAATGCGGTGCGGTGCCTTTGCAAAGTATATGAAAGATATGATGATTTTTAAAGAGGATCATGTTCAGAAAAAATGTGAAAAAGAATTTCTGGACTTGCTAAGAGAAAAAACAAGAGACTATGGATGTTATTTTTAAAGATGCCAGGATAAAAAAAGCCACTGATGTGAATCGGTGGCTTTTTTTAAATGCAATGGTGAAGTTGGAAAAAGTTGGAAATGAACGTAATAAATTGCGGTTTCAAGCGATATATGACGCATTATATCAAATTTGATATGCTATATCAACTAAATGCATATGCGATGAGGACACGGTTTTCGTTGTAAAAGTAAAAAGATGGTGTTAGTATTAGCCCCAAGCGAAGAGAGAAATTTGCTAAAAACAGTAAAAATATAAAAAACTGCACGTGTAATCGGTTGTAAGGCAAAAAAGAAGGCGGTGATTGTAAAAAAGCATGGATATTCTGGAGTGGCCATCCAAAATATGCATAGCAAACAAAGAGAGCTTGCAAAAAATTGTCAGCACATCAAGGTGACAGAAAATTTCAGATAAAGTGATGCTCGAAAAAGGATTATGGAAATTATTAGTGAAAATAAAACTTAATTGTGATAAATAAGGGGAAAAAATGTTAGAAAAGAAAAAAGCAAAGACAGTGATCCAAAGACCAGATGTTGTCAACAACGTTGAGAGTCTTAACCATCGATTAGAAGAAGTGAAAGCTGCCCAACGATTATTTGCTACCTATACTCAGGAACAGGTGGATGCCATTTTTCTGGCGGCTGCCACAGCAGCAACTAAAAACCGGATCTATTTGGCTAAAATGGCATTTGAAGAAACAAAGATGGGTCTTGTCGAAGATAAGGTAATCAAAAATCACTTTGCTTCTGAGTATATCTATAATGCTTATAAAGATACTCAAACCTGTGGTGTGTTGGAAGAATCGCAGGCCTTTGGAATTAAAACAATCATTGCACCACTGGGTGTTGTTGCAGCGGTTATACCGACAACCAATCCGACATCAACGGCGATTTTTAAATCACTCATTGCCCTAAAGACGCGCAACGGGATTATTTTTTCGCCCCATCCAGGAGCCCGGAATTGTACCATCGAAGCAGCCAGAATTGTTTTAGAGGCAGCCGTGGCTGCAGGAGCGCCAGAAGGTATTATCGCTTGGATCGATGAGCCATCGGTTGAATTATCGATGGAAATTATGAAAGCGGCTGACGTGGTACTCGCTACCGGTGGACCGGGAATGGTAAAATCAGCTTATTCATCAGGGAAACCGGCTATTGGCGTTGGGAATGGCAATACACCAGCTATTATTGACAGTACAGCCGATGTGCTGATGGCCGTGAACTCAATTATTCTTTCCAAAACTTTTGATAATGGGACCATCTGTGCGTCAGAGCAATCGGTAGTCATTGATGCAAAAATCTATGAAAAATGTATTGTGGAGTTTAGAAAACGCGGGTGCTATCTTTTAGATGAAAACGAAAAAGATATGGTCAGAAAGATCATCCTTAATGCCGCGGGAAATATTAACGCTCAGATTGTTGGCCGCTCAGCCTATCAAATTGCTAAATTGGCAGGTTTTGAGTGTCCCGAGGATGCCAAAGTGCTCTTAGGTGAAGTGACCGAATTAGATGTGACCAAGGAACCTTTTGCTCACGAAAAATTATCACCAATTCTGGCGGTGTATAAGAGTGTTGATTTTGAAGATAGTGTCAATATCGCTGATAGACTTGTTGTTGATGGTGGGATTGGACATACATCGGTTTTATATGTTGACACAGTTAAGGCACCAGATAAGTTAAAAACGTTTGAAGAACGAATGAAAACAAGTCGGATCCTCGTGAATACACCCTCATCACATGGTGGGATTGGCGATCTCTACAACTTTAAACTACTGCCTTCCTTAACTCTGGGCTGTGGTAGCTGGGCCGGAAATTCTGTTTCTGGTAATGTTGGCGTCAAAGAATTGATGAATGTAAAAACAGTGGCTGAAAGGCGGGAAAATATGCTTTGGTTTAGAACCCCGGAAAAGGTTTATTTCAAAAAGGGATGCACAAGTGTAGCTCTGCAGGAATTACAATGTGTCTACAAACGAAAAAAAGCGTTTATTGTGACAGATGCATTTTTGTATAAAAGTGGCTTTACAAAAGATATCACCAGTCAATTGGAAGAAATGGGGATTTCACATTATACTTATTTTGATGTGACACCCGATCCGACCCTGGAATGTGCCAAAGCGGGCGCAGCGGCGATGGCCGCGTTTGAACCGGATGTGATTATTGCGATTGGTGGCGGTTCAGCCATGGATGCAGCGAAGATTATGTGGATTATGTATGAACATCCAGAGGCCGATTTTGCCGATCTGGCCATGCGTTTTATGGATATCAGAAAACGCGTCTATGGTTTTCCGGAAATGGGCAAAAAAGCCATCATGGTCTGTATTGCAACAACCGCCGGGACGGGATCGGAAGTAACCCCTTTTGCCATCATCACCGATGAGAAAACGCAGACAAAATATTCCATCGCTGATTATTCCTTATTGCCGACCATGGCGATTAGCGATGCGGATATGATGATGGATCAACCGAAAGGGCTGACGGCGACATCGGGAATTGACGTGTTGACCCATGCATTGGAATCCTATGTTTCAATGTTGGCAACGGACTATACCGAAGCATTGTCGTTAAGAGCGGCTAAGCTGGTATTTGACTATCTGCCCAGAGCCTATCAGTATGGTCGGGATGATGTTGAAGCCCGCGAAAAAATGGCCAACGCGTCAACAATTGCCGGGCTTGCTTTTGCCAATGCCTTCTTAGGGGTTTGTCACTCCATGGCGCATAAACTGGGTGCCCATCACCATGTCGCTCATGGCTTCGCCAATGCCTTGCTAATTACCGAAGTGATGAAATATAATGCCTCTGAGGCACCTAAAAAAATGGGCGCTTTTTCCCAATATCAGTATCCGAAAACGATGAAAAAATATGCAGAAATGGCATCATATCTCGGTCTTCCCGGTAAAAACGATCAGGAGAAGTTTGAAAGTCTAATTGCCAAAGTGGAAGAACTGAAAGCGTGCATTGGCGTTCCCAAATCGATTAAAGAATTTGGCGTCGATGAACAGGAATTCTTAAGTAACCTGGATTTAAAATGTGAAGAAGCATTTGATGATCAATGTACTGGTGCCAACGCTAGATATCCACTCATGAGCGAAATCAGGGAAATGTACCTGAATTCGTATTATGGCAAAGAATCCAAATGGTATTGATGACAGCGTCAATCTGTTAAGATAAAGTCAATATAAGTTTAGTCAAACCCCTATTGATACCCTCCAGGTTTTCCAAATGATCCTGGGGGGTTTTTATGATCGAATACCTCTTGCAGTCTTGACAAAGATATCAATAAAGGCTATACTCAGAAAAAACCTGTGATGGTGGAGTAAAGTCAGCGGCGCATTTAAAGCGAGTTAGGGGTGGTGGAAGCCTGATAAAAAGCGGACTGGCATAATGGGCACTTGAGGGTGTGAGGAAAGGGCAGCGCCTGAGTATTTCACAACGTTTCATCAGCGTTATCAGATGGCAGATGTGATGGCATTTGTTTAGTTAAGTGCGCAAACCGAAAGCGGTTTTGCGAATAAAGGTGGTACCGTGGGCTATTTTGACTCATCCTTTTATTGTAGCAATGCAATAAAAGGATGGGTCTTTTTTTGTTTATAAGAAAGAGGGAGAAGCCATTGGAAACATTAAAAAATCTACAGGGATTTGTTAAGCGGCTGGAAGAAAAGAGTCCGTTTTATCAGCAGCGTTTTAAAAAAGCGGGGATTGTGGCGGCAGACATAAAAACCATGGCGGATTTTGAGAAGCTGCCCTTTACCGATAAAGGCGATTTGCGTAATGCTTATCCCCTGGGATTACAGGCGGTGCCGGACCGTGAAGTGGTACGGATTCATTCTTCGTCGGGAACCACTGGTCAGCCAGTGATCATTCCCTATACGGCTGGGGATGTGGCCGACTGGGCAGAAATGTTTGCCCGCTGTTATCGGTATGCCGGGATGACTGACGAGGATCGAATTCAAATTACCCCGGGTTACGGTCTCTGGACCGCCGGGATCGGATTTCAGGCCGGAGCGGAAAAAATGGGAGCCATGGCCATTCCGATGGGTCCGGGAAATACCCAGAAACAATTGCAGATGATGGTCGATTTAAAAACCACGGTGCTGGCGTCTACCTCATCTTATGCTCTGTTGCTGGCCGAAGAGGTCGCCAATCAGAAGCTGGGCGATCAAATCCATTTAAAACGGGGCGTTATCGGTTCGGAACGCTGGGGCGACAAGATGCGCAGCCGGATTGCAAAAGAGTTGGGAATTGAACTTTTTGATATTTATGGACTTACCGAAATCTATGGTCCCGGGATTTCGATTGACTGCAGCCAACATGATGGGCTTCACTATTGGTCGGATTATCTGTATTTTGAAATTCTCGATCAGGACACCCTTAAACCGGCACCAATGGGAGCATATGGAGAATTGGTAATTACCACTTTCCGGAAGGAAGGGGCACCACTGCTGCGCTACCGAACTCATGATATCACCCGGTTTGTTCCCGGCCCTTGTGCCTGTGGATCCGTGCATCCCCGACATGATCGGATCATCGGCCGAACCGATGATATGGTGAAGGTCAAGGGCGTGAATATTTACCCGGGTCAAATTGATGAGGTGCTAAAAAATGTGGAAGGGGTCAGTAGTGAATATCTGACGACGGTCGATCATCAGGATGGAAAAGACTGTATTTCTTTGGCTTTTGAAATTCTAAACGGGGTGGACACGTATGATGTTGAAGCTGAAGTGAAAAGGCAATTTAAATCCCGGGTAGGTTTAAGTATTATTCCGATAGCAGGTCCGATTGGATCATTGCCCCGATCCGAAAAGAAAAGTGTCCGGATCATTGATCGCCGCTTCAGTTAAAGGGTATCGTCACAAAAATATTAGGCTTTGAAAAAATTCAGCGTTTAAAAAATTACAGGGAAAAATTGATTTTTTATTCTGAATTGGTTATAATGAAGTCGGCTACCTTGATTTAAGAGGAGAAAAGGATAAAATGAAGACAAAAAAGCAAAAGAAGAATCGGTTTCAAATTGTAATTAGTGAACCCACTGGAGAGCACTCTGGGTGTAAGGTCATTGAAGATACTGAAACAGGAATCAACTACTTATACCATTTTGATGAATTTGGTGGCGGACTCACGGTGCTCATTGATGAGGAAGGTGAACCGTTGATTGCTCCTGAAAAATAAACGTGAACCACGCCCTGGAAGAGATTTTCTTTTTCAGGGTTTTTTCGTGAGTCTTAGTTTATTTAATTAAATAAGGTGTATAAATAAAAAAGAGGTGTTATGAACGTTGCGTTTGGTTTCGTAAACACCTTTAATAAAAAACGGAGGAAAATATGAATACTTATATTGAAGATATTTTTGCCAGAGAAATACTGGATTCCCGGGGGAACCCTACCATTGAAGTGGACGTTATTCTGGAAGATGGTACCATGGGCCGCAGCATCGTCCCTTCCGGGGCTTCAACCGGGGCTTTTGAAGCGGTTGAACTCAGAGACAAGGATAACAGCCGCTATCAGGGCAAAGGGGTATTAAAAGCGGTCGATAGTGTAGCCTATGCCCAGGAGTTTTTAGTGGGTTTGGATGCGTCAGATCAGATTGCCATTGATGGGGTGCTGATCTCTTTGGATGGCACCGAAAACAAAAGTAAGCTCGGTGCCAATGCGATTTTAGGAATATCCATGGCTGCGGCCCATGCGGCGGCAAAGTCATTGGGACTGCCCTTTTATAAATACCTGGGCGGGGTCAATGCCAAGCTTTTGCCAACCCCAATGATGAATATTTTAAACGGCGGGGAACATGCCGATAACAACGTGGATATTCAGGAATTTTTGATTATGCCTGTGGGTGCTAAGAATTTTCGAGAAGCTGTGCGGATGGGCTCAGAAATTTTCCACCAACTTAAAAAAGTATTGGGAGAAAAAGGAATGGCCACCTCGGTGGGGGATGAAGGTGGCTTTGCCCCGAATCTTAAATCCAACGAGGAAGCTTTGCAACTGATTGTTACCGCCATTGAAGGCGCCGGTTATACTCCTGGTGAAGATGTAAAGCTGGCCATGGACGTGGCGGCTTCAGAAATATATAATAAAGAAACGAAGAAGTATTTTTTAGCCGGCGAAGGGGTGGAGAAAACCGCCGCGGAAATGATTGATTTTTATGAAATGCTGATTGGTAAATACCCCATTATTTCCATTGAGGATGGCCTGGATGAAGAAGATTGGGAAGGCTGGGCAGTCATGACAAAACGGTTGGGGAAAAAAGTTCAACTGGTGGGTGATGACATCTTTGTCACCAACACCGAGCGGCTGAAACGGGGCATTGATTCTTGCGTTGCGAATTCGATTCTGGTTAAAGTGAACCAAATCGGTACCCTGACTGAAACCCTGGACACCATTGAGATGGCCAAGCGGGCCGGCTATACCGTCGTAGTTTCCCATCGCTCTGGCGAAACAGAAGATGTCACCATTGCCGATCTGGTGGTGGCAGTTAATGCCGGCCAGATCAAAACCGGAGCACCATCCCGAACCGATCGGGTGGCCAAATATAATCAACTGATGCGAATTGAAGAACAGTTAGGACTACTGGGCACCTATGCCGGGAAAGACGCGTTTTACAATCTTTAATTTTGTAGTCTTTAATTAGAAGAAAAAATATCCAAGAAAAAAGAAATAAGGAAGTGAACTATGTACTTAAAAGGAGTAGGAATTGCCTGTCATCCACCGGTGTTAATACCAGAGGTCGGAGAAGGGAGAGAAAATGAAGCACAAAAAACCATTCGGGGCTTACGAGATCTGGCCCTGAAAGTTGCCGAAGTCAAACCGGAAGTCATTGTCTGCATTACCCCTCACGGCAATGTCTTTCGGGATGGGGTAGCTGTGGTTTATGAAAACCAGATGAAGGGTGATTTGAGAAATTTCGGGCATCCTGAGATCAACCTGGAAAAAGACTGCGATATGGGACTCCTGGATGAACTGAATATGAGTTTTGGGAAAAACAATTGCCATACCATTTTTTTGAATGAAGCAATTGCCGCAGAATATAAAATCGATTTAAATCTCGATCACGGGGTGTTGGTACCGCTTTACTTTATTGAAAAATACTATCGGACCTACAAAATTGTCCATATCACCATTGGGGAACTGAGTCTGATCGAACTCTATAAAATGGGTAAGGTAATTAAGGAAGCAATTGAAGCCCGGGGAAAAGAAACCATGATTCTGGCTTCTGCCGATTTATCCCATTGCCTGAAGGATGAAGGGCCCTATGCCTTTAATCCGATGGGACCACTTTTTGATGAAAATATCGTGAGTGGCATTAAAACTAAGAATTACTACTCCATTTTAACGGCTCCCCACCAAGTCTACGAACCAGCGGGTCAATGTGGCCTGAGACCAATTGTTATGGGATTGGGCACCATTGACGGTTGGGATACTGAAGCGACGGTGTTTTCTTACGAAGGCCCCTTTGGAGTGGGTTACATGTCCGCCTTTATTGATTTGACCGAGGAAAAAATTCCCAGTCTGCTGGAACGCTATGAAGAAGATAAGGTGCTTTCCTATAAAGAGAGGCGTTCAAACGAAAGCCCTTTTGTAGCTTTGGCTCGGGCCGCCATCAATACCTGGGTGCAACGGGGTCGAAAATTGAATTTTGAGCATTACAAAAACCAGGTGGAAATCGAGGCAGATGTTCTTGGCGAACTGGAAAATAATTTAGCTGGGGTTTTTGTTTCCCTGCATAAGCATGGGGAATTGCGAGGTTGCATTGGCACCACTGGCCCGGTGACGGAAAACATCGCCCAGGAGATTATTCGAAATGCGATTGAGGCGTCCACTTATGATCCCCGGTTTATGCCAGTGGAAGAGCAGGAACTGATGGACCTGGAAATCAAAGTCGATGTGCTGGGTATCCCCGAACCGGTAACCGGCGTCGCTGAGCTGGATGCAAAAAAGTACGGTGTTATTGTTGAAAAAGATTTACACCGCGGACTGCTGCTTCCCGATCTGGAGGGGGTTAATACTCCGGAAGAGCAACTTGCCATTGCCAAAAGAAAAGCCGGCATTCCCGAAGGCGATACCGATGTGATGGTGCAGCGCTTTCAGGTGATCCGGCATCAATGATGCAGTGAAAATTGGTTAATGTTAAAATTAGGTTAATAGAGCTAAAAGTTTTGAAAAGGCAATTGGCAGGGCCAGGTCATCAACCTGGGACAGGGCTTTGAAGGTAACCTGAGGATTTGATCGAGATTCCCTTTGCGCTGAGATATAATAAGGGTTTAGTGTTGATTCACAAACCCTGTTGTCCAGATCAAAAATAAAAACTGACATGTCCCAGATAATGTGGGAGAAAACGTGGCGGCTGGTCCCAATAAAAATCGGTTTACAAAGCTCGGAGAAATTTTCTTCGAGCTTTTTTTTAATATCCTGACCGTTACCGGCGGCGGTTTCAGCAATGGGAAAGGACCACATCCCAGATAACAGTCCGGCATCAGGCCGGCGGACAAAAAATAGCAGACCGTTTATTTTGACGATGCCAACCTCCATTTTTTTAGTGCGTTGCTTCTGTTTTTTTGTTTTGATCGGGATTAACCCAGTGGTACCGGCAGCATTGCTTTGACAACCGCTACGGATCGGGCAGCTCAGGCATTTAGGGTTTTTGGGGGTGCAAATCATGGCACCCAACTCCATCAGGCCTTCATTAAAAGCACCAACCTCATCCGGTAGTATGCTTTCTATCCAGCGGGTTATCCGTTTCTTCGTTGTGGTTTCGCCGATGTCGTCACAGCTATTACAATAACGGCTGATTACCCGGAGTACATTACCGTCTACCGCGCTGACCTTCTGATTAAAGGCGATGCTGGCGATGGCACCACCGGTATAAGGGCCGATCCCCGGGAGCTTGATCAGTTCAGAAAAGGTTGCGGGCATCATTCCATCATAATCAGTGACAATTATTCTGGCCGCTTGATGGAGGTTTCGAGCCCGGGAGTAATAACCTAATCCTTCCCAGGCTTTAATGACCTCATCGATTGAGGCCAGGGCCAACGAAAAAACGGTCGGGAAATTATCAATAAATCGGTTATAATAGGGTATTAATGTATCAATCTGGGTTTGTTGAGCCATAATTTCTGAGATCCAGATAAAATAGGGGTCCCGGGTACGGCGAAAAGGTAGATCCCGTTTGGATTCTTCAAACCATTTGAGCAGATCGGTCTGTAATATTTCAATGAGTAGCTGACTTTTTTTTGTATCAAGCATAAGGTCTCCGTTCGTTTAAAATTCGTTCATTTCAAAGCACAAGATGTAGTATAGAACAGTTTCCTAAAAACTAGCTTATCCGGTTAGAATCAACAAAAAAAGCAGTCAACAAGAATTTACCATAGCCCCCATTATGGCGTCAGAATGGGCGAAAAGACGGTTTGTAATTGGGACAAGGTCACCATTTGCACCCGCAAAAGCCATAAAAACCTTGACATAAAATGGGGAGGATGGTAAACTAACTGTAACGAATGTGTAACTTTTATTTATGCAATTTAGACAAAATGAAAGGTATTATTTATGAATAGAGAGAGAGAAACAGCTGGTTTTCTAAAGAGATATCCCGGCGTCAAGATCGGAATTATTGCATTAATTCTGCTTCTCGTTGTGGGTGTTTCCAGTGCTTTTACCGTCGAAAAAGAAGTTCAGGTCAACTTCGAAGGTAAGGTATACACTGCTAATGGAAAACTGCTCGAATCCCTGGAGGAAGTCCTGATTGCGAATGATCTTCCCGTCAGTGACGAATACAAATATAGTACATCCTTAAATACTTTATTTAAAGATGTCATCAATGTAGAAATTGAAAAGAAGATTTCTGGAAAGATTCTAGTTGATGGTAAAACTATTACTTACTTGTCAGGTGGGGCAACCATTGGCGATGTGCTGGATGAAAATGGTGTTAAGCCGGATGAAGATGATAAGGTCGAGCCGGGACTCAATACCCCATTAACCGCAAAAACCGCAACCATCAAAGTAACCCGGATATCCTATGTGGAATCAACCGGTATTAAAGATGTACCAATGAAGGCCACAATTGCCGAGAATCCGGAACTGCCAGCCGGAACCCGAGTGGTTGTTCAGGTAGGCCAGAATGGAAAAGCCAACATGAAAGAACGGATCCGTTATGAAAATAGCATCGAAGTCAGCCGTGAAGTCATAACCAGTGAAGTGATCATGCCAGCGATAGAAGAGATCATTGAAGTGGGACCGTCTACCACCATTACTATGCCAGAAGCCGTTGAGGTTTCGTCTGTGTCTGGGAATGTTAAGGTGGAAAAAAGCGCGACTGGTGACGGCAGTACCGCCATCAATCAAGAAAGTGGTTTTAAAGGCAGCATGGTGGTCAGCGCCACCGCTTACACAGCTACCGGAAACAATACCGCGTCGGGAACTGTGCCACAGTCTGGCAGAACCATTGCGACATGGGGTGGTATTCCCTTCGGAACCAAAGTTTATATCCCAGCGCTTGGCGGGGTTTATACCGTGGAAGATCGCGGCGGAGCCGTTGGATATGGCATTATCGATATTTATATGGATAGTGAAGCAGAATGCTTAAGCTGGGGAAGACAAAATATTGAAATATACTTTGTAGATTAAAGTCAGGCAGGACGATGGAAATACCATCGTCTTTTTATTTGCTTATTTTTACAGGGTATTGAAGAATTGGCAGGTGATATTATAATAGTTGGTTGCTCATTTTGTTCTCTGAAAAAAGATGACGTTTACAGAATAATCTGGGCAAATAATGTATTCAGAAAATACATTATTCCTAAAAAATACACTTGTACTTTGTATACAAGACTTGTTATACTACATTTACGGAACGAAATTAGGCTTGTTTTACGACGGAGCTCGGAGGAAGACATGGAAATTAAAATTGTTAAAACACTAAATCCCAAGGAAAAACCGGAAGAAGATTCGCTGATCTTCGGTGTGGAATTCACAGACTATATGTTTGAAATGGATTATACCGAAGGTATTGGCTGGCATGATGCCGTTATTAAGCCCTACGGCCCCATAGAGATCATGCCTTCGGCAATGGTTCTCCACTATGCCCAGGAAGTTTTTGAAGGCTTAAAAGCCTATAAAACTCCGGCAGGTGAGGTTCAACTGTTTCGACCTGATGAAAATTTTAAACGGATGAACCGATCGAATGCCCGAATGTGTATTCCTCAACTTGATGAAGATTTTTTACTAGAAGCACTGAAGGCGCTGGTCAAGATGGATGAAACCTGGATTCCTAAGTCTCCGGGGACATCCCTTTATATTCGGCCCTTTGTTTTTGCAACGGATCCCTTTATTGGGGTTCGGGTTTCAAAACGCTATAAGTTTATGATTATTATGTCACCAGTAGGCTCTTATTACAAAGGTGGAATGGTACCCAGCCGTATTTACGTTGAATCAGAATATGCCCGGACAGTCCGGGGAGGAACTGGAGAAGCCAAGTGCGGCGGCAATTATGCCAGTGGTCTGGCAGCACAGCAGAAGGTTCATGAGATGGGCTTTGAACAGATCTTATGGCTAGACGGTGAAAAACGACAGTATATCGAAGAAGTGGGAACCAGTAATGTGTTCTTTTTGATTGATGGCGTGTTTGTAACGCCGTCACTGGAAGGAACTATCTTAAACGGAATTACCCGGAAAAGCGTTATTGACTTATTGAAATACTGGGGAGAAACCGTTGAAGAGCGTCGCATCACAATACACGAGCTTTCAGAAGCTTATGAGCAGGGGCGAATAAAAGAGGCTTTTGCAACCGGCACAGCCGCCGTTATTTCGCCTATTGGCACCTTGGGGTGGAAAGATAGGGAAATGATATTTAATGACGGTAAAATAGGTAAATACTCTCAAAAAATATATGATTCACTCTATGGGGTCCAGACCGGCAACTTGGAAGATCCCCTTAACTGGATTGTGAAAATATAAAAAGAAAAAACTTTTTAAAACTACTTGACAATATACTCTTTCACTGGTAATATTAATCTTGCATTTTGAATTACGAGAGGTACCGAAGTGGTCATAACGGGGCGGTCTTGAAAACCGTTAGGGTGCAAGCCCACGTGGGTTCGAATCCCACCCTCTCGGCCATCAAATGCCAGAGAATTGAATAAACAAACATGCATTATTACCTTTGGAGAAGTACTCAAGTGGCTATAAGAGGTGCCCCTGCTAAGGGTATAGGCCGTTAACGCGGTGCGTGGGTTCAAATCCCACCTTCTCCGCCACCAAGAACGACGCATCAAATATGATGTTAGATAGAACCTGTTACGTAAGTAGCAGGTTTTTTGTCGTTAAAAGTGACCAATTTAATTAGACTATCATAGAAAAATGTTTCTATAGCCCTATGATAGGTAGTTACCTAAAAACACAGATAAGTCAAATAAAATGTATGAACAATACATTTTATTTGACTTATCTATGCTAATCATGGTAAATTAAAAGAAAAAACACAATGGAGAACGATAATGAAGCGAAAATTTGAAGATGTTTTAATCTCCTGGAAAAATAAAAATTCTCGTAAGCCGGCACTAATCTATGGCGCTCGCCAAATTGGGAAAACCACTAGTATCAAATATTTTGGCGAAAAACATTTTCAGAACACGATTTATATCAATTTTGAATTGAACAGGGAATTAGCTGAAGATTTCCAGAGAAATATTTCTCCGGGCTTTTTAATTCATCGCTTTGAGGTTTATTTTGGTGAGAAAATTAATAAGGAGACAACCTTAATTGTCTTTGACGAAATTCAGACCTGTGAGCGTGCGTTGACAAGCTTGAAATATTTTTGTGAAGATGCCCCAGAATATTACGTCATCGGTGCGGGCAGTTTACTTGGTGTGGCAATAAAACGTGAAGATTTCAGTTTCCCGGTGGGGAAAGTTAATCAAATTCATATGTATCCGATGGATTTTGAAGAATTCCTGTGGGCGAAGAATCAGGAAATGCTGGCAGATGAAATAAGGGTGTATTATGAAAAACGTGAGCCGCTGGATCCGGCTTTGCACAAAAAGGCAATGGGCCTTTATCGTGAATATTTAATTGTCGGTGGCATGCCTGAAGCAGTAAAAGAATATTCGGAAAACAACAGCTTGCTTGAGGTAGCAGAAATCCAGGGAGCGATCATCAATGCCTACGTTGCGGATATGGCCAAGTATGCAACATATAGCGACACAACGAAAATCATGGCCTGTTTTGATAGTCTGCCGGCGCAGTTGGCCAAAGATAATAAAAAGTTTCAATATAAAGTTGTGGTCAGGGGGGGCCGGGCATCATTATTTGGGGCATCAATTGATTGGCTTTTGGCAGCGGGAATCGTCTTAAAATGCGAGCGGGTCGAACAAGGTCAACATCCATTGGCTATTTTTAAAGATATGGCTTCATTTAAACTATATATGGGTGATGTTGGACTGTTGTCGCACCGGGCTGGCGTCAATGAATATGACATTATTAAAGGTAATGATCATGTCTTTATCGGCGCACTGACTGAAAACTATGTTGCCGCTGCTTTAATACAAAAGGGTTATCCTTTATATTACTGGACTTCGGGAACATCCGAGGTTGATTTTGTAATTGAGAAACACAGTGATGTTTTGCCGATTGAGGTTAAAGCAAGGGAAAATGTCAAATCAAGAAGTTTATCAGTTTATCTCAAGCACTATCATCCGGATTATTCGATTCGTATCTCAGGCAAAAATTTTGGATTTGAAAATGATATCTTGTCGATTCCATTATATGCGGTATTTTGTTTATAGGCTTAGAGTGCAACGTAAGACATTTTAAGAAATTATTTGCATAAAGCAAATAATTTTGTAAAAATAGAAAGAACATTGTCGTAGAGTAAATTATAATAACAAAATTTATGGGAGGGGATACTGATAGATACGCACCTTCTACGCCACCACGAACTACGTATCAATGGATGTTAGATAGAACCTGTTAAAAATGAAATAGACCCTGTATCAAGGGCATTTTAAAAACCTAGGCGGCTAGAAGCTGATTTCTGTATTGTACAGAAGTCAGCTTTTTAATACCCCCTTAATCTTATTTTTATAAGCTTTTAAAATGCAAAACGGTATTTTAAATTGAAAACTATTCATTATGGTAAAGCGTCACTCTAAATCCTTGTTTATCATTTGCTTCAGATATATTCAAATATGAGTTTGCGGCTGCTTTTGAAATATTATCATAATTTCCGCCATAAACTACAGCCTTTTTTCCATTCACAAATTCGTTTAGATTCCCAGCAAGATCGTAAATATTATTTGTCACATGTCTACTGGCAATTCCCGTAGCTAAAATCAAGTTCTTATCCTCTTTTTCACCCGCTTCTTTAAAACTATAGGTTTTTCCGTAATCTGACGAATATAAACCTGAAAAAGAAAAATATGAATTTGAATAATTTCCAAAACCATTACTGTCTTTATCAACGTCATATCCTGAATTTCTAAGCCATTGCATCGTAATATTCCAGAAAGCTTCGGAAACAATTTCACTATGTGTATCTTCATGATCATACATTAGCATTGCATTTTTCTGGGCATTATCAAATGAAATATAATTCCATGGTCGACTACCTTGTTGAGAAACCGGAATACCTGATACATCGTTTGTAGACTTATTTATATTTTCTAATTGTTCGTTTTTTTCTTTTGGAACACCACACTCATAACGTGCGATATAGAATCCTCCGTTTTCATCAATTTGATTCCGATCTTTATCCGTAAGATCAATTTTTGCTTTTCCCAAGTTTTCTAAATTATTATAGGTAACTTCATTTTGATTAACAGGTACCCATACAAATTGATTTCCATTTAAAATATCTTCAATAACTAATCCTTTATTCCAATTTACATAGCCTTGATCGTTTTTAGACCAGTTACTTTCTCCAATATCGACAGATTTAAAGCCGTTTGGGATATAAGGATTCTTAAATAATTTTTCTTTTTCGTTAGCTGATATCGGATCGTTTATTTGACTTACTTGGTTAATTATATTATCCTGCTTGATGATAGAAAAATAATAGAAAACAATAGAAAAAATAATGATTGTAACACTAAAAAATATTATAACTGTATGCTTTTTCATCACATGTTTATTGTAAAATAAAAATGTAGAAAGTTGCAAAGCAAAAATCCATAGTATTGCAAGTTGGAAAATGCACAATAT